>NZ_DAMCAM010000062.1:0-16830 GCF_032059615.1 Melaminivora sp.
GGGCGACGACAAGATCGCCAAGGTCAGCATCGTCGGCATCGGCATGCGCAGCCACGCGGGCGTGGCCAGCACCATGTTCCGCGCGCTGGCCGAGGAGAACATCAACATCAAGATGATCTCCACCTCCGAGATCAAGACCTCGGTGGTCATCGACGACAAGTACGTGGAGCTCGCCGTGCGCGCGCTGCACAAGGCCTTCGGCCTGGACCAGCCGTCCGCCTGAGTTTCGTTTTGCACCCCTGAAAATGGGGCATAATCGCCGGATTGGAGACGTGACCGAGTGGCCGAAGGTGCTCCCCTGCTAAGGGAGTATGGGGTGTAGAGCCTCATCAAGGGTTCGAATCCCTTCGTCTCCGCCAAGATGAAAGCCTGAGTGAACCCGTTCACTCAGGCTTTTTCTTTGCCCGGGCGGCCTCGCCGCCCTCCCGGGTCAACGCTTCGAGAGATCATGCACCCGCTCGAACGCCGCCTTGCGCCGCCGCGCCAGGAGCCTGGCCGCCAGGTGGAGCCCGGCAATCGCAACCAGCTCGTAAGCCACCCGCGCCACTGCCGTGCGGGCCTGCTGGCCGGTCATGGCCTGTGCGGCATGAAGCCCTTGCAGCGGCGTGGCCGGGGCCGGTTCGTCGGGCAGGGCAGGCCGCGAGTCTGCCTCCTGCGGCCTGCCGGCATCGGCTGTCTTGCGCGTGGCATCCGTGGCCCGGGTACCCGAGGTCGAGCCACGTTCGTCCGCATAGACCTTGGTGAACTCGGCGCCCAGCAGGAAGATTTGCGCCGCGTAGTAGACCCACGCCAGCAGCACCACCAGCGAGCCCGCCGCCTGGAAGGACTCAGTGATGCCGCTCTTGCCGATGTACAGGCCGATGAGCACCTTGCCGGCCTCGAACAGCACCGCCGTCACCACCGCGCCGGTGCGCACGTCGCGCCAGGCCACGGGCGTGCTGGGCATCAGCTTGAAGATCATCGCGAACAGCGCCGTGTCCAGGGCCAGCGAGATCGCCACATTGACCACGTGCAGCAGCACCTCGGAGGCCGGCAGCAGGCCGCCGACCCAGCTGCCCAGTGCCGTGGTGGCGGCGCCCATGACCAGGGACACCATCAACATGAAGGCCAGGCCCAGGATGAGGCCGAACGAGAGCAGGCGTGCGCGCAGCACGGCCCACAGCCCCTGGGGCTTCTCGCGCTCGGGCACGTGCCAGATGCGGTCGAGCGCGCTTTGCAGTTCGGCGAACACCGTGGTGGCGCCCGCCAGCAACACGACCACGCTGATGGAGCCCGCCACCAGGCCGCGGTCGGTGTCGCTGGCGCTGGCCACCAGCCCCTGCACCAGGCTCGCGCCGTCGCGCCCGATCAGGCCGGTGAGCTGGGCGGTGATCTGGCCCATCACCGCATCGCGCCCGAAGAGGGCGCCCGCGATGGCGATCACGATCACCAGCAGCGGTGCCAGCGAAAAGACCGTGTAGTAGGAGATGGCCGCGCCCATGCTGGGCGCGAAATCGTCCACCCAGGCGCTGACGGCCTTCTTGCCCAGCTCGAAAATGTGTTTGAAGTTCATGGGGTGTACGCGATGCAGCCGTCCCGGCGCGGCCTGTGCCGACGATGGCGCCAGGTCCGCCGCGGCCCCGTAGGGCCGCTGGCTGAGCCGGCGTAGGAAAACGAATGCTTTGCCCGGCCGCCGCCGCACGCGCTGGTAATCTGGCCGCCAACCTCAGCTTCGATACCCGCCATGCACCCAGCTTCCCCTGACCCCGACGCCATGGTCCGCGTGCGCGGCGCGCGCGAGCACAACCTCAAGGACGTGGACGTGGACATCCCGCGCAACGCGCTGGTGGTGTTCACCGGCGTCTCCGGCTCGGGCAAGTCGTCGCTGGCCTTCGGCACGCTCTTTGGCGAGGCGCAGCGGCGCTACCTGGAGTCGATCGCGCCCTATGCCCGCCGCCTGATCGCACAGGTCGGCGCGCCGCAGGTGGACAGCATCGAGGGCCTGCCACCCGCGGTGGCCCTGCAGCAGCAGCGCGGCGCGCCGGGCGCGCGCTCGTCGGTGGCCAGCGTCGCGGCGCTGTCCACGCCGCTGCGCATGCTGTATTCGCGTGCCGGGCGCTACCCGGAGCACCAGTCCATGCTGTACGCGGAGGATTTTTCCCCGTACACGCCCCAAGGCGCCTGCCCGCACTGCCAGGGCCAGGGCCGCACCTATGAGGTGACGGAGGCGTCCATGGTGCCCGACGCCACGCTGACCATCCGCCAGCGCGCCGTGGCGGCCTGGCCCGGCGCCTGGCAGGGGCAGAACCTGCGCGACATCCTGACCACGCTGGGCCACGACGTGGACCGGCCCTGGCGCGAGCTGCCCCAGGCACTGCGCGACTGGATCCTGTTCACCGACGAGCAGCCCACGGTGCCGGTGTATCCGGGCCTGGACACGCAGCAGGTACAACAGGCCCTGCGGCGCAAGCAGCCGCCGGGCTATATGGGCACCTTCAGCAGCGCGCGGCGCCACGTGCTGCACACCTTCGCCCACAGCCCGAGCGCCCTGATGAGAAAGCGCGTCGCGCAATATCTCGTCGCCACGACATGCCCCGTGTGCCATGGCAAGCGGCTCAAGCCCGAGGCGCTGACGGTGACGTTCGCCGGGCACGACATCGTCAGCCTGTCGCGGCTGTCGCTCGCCGCGCTGGCCGAGCTGCTGCGGCCCGCCGCCGAGGGCCGGCTGGGTGAGGGTGAGGGCGAGGGCCTGGACGCGCCTGACGCGCCCGGGCAGCGGCGTGCCCCGGGCAGCACCCACCACGCCGCGGCGCCCGACGTGCACCGCACCGCCTGGCTGTCGGAGGAGAAAGTGCTCGCCGCGCAGCGCCTGGCGGGGGAGCTGCACCGGCGCGTGGCGGCGCTGGTGGACCTGGGGCTGGGTTACCTGTCGCTGGACCGCAGCACGCCCACGCTGTCCCCGGGCGAGCTGCAGCGCCTGCGCCTGGCCAGGCAGCTGGCCTCGCACCTGTTCGGCGTGGTGTATGTGCTCGATGAGCCATCGGCCGGCCTGCACCCCGCCGATGGCGAGGCGCTGCTGGCCGCGCTGCAGGGCCTGAAGGTGGCCGGCAATTCATTGTTCGTGGTGGAGCATGACGTGGCCACCATGCGCCGCGCTGACTGGCTGGTGGACGTGGGCCCGGGCGCGGGCGAACAGGGCGGCGAGGTGCTCTACAGCGGCCCGCCGCAGGGACTGGCGGCCGTGGAGCGCTCGGTCACGCGGCGCTACCTGCTGCCCGGCGCGGCGCCCGGCACCGGCTGGCATCGGGAGCCACGCCAGCCCCGGCACTGGCTGCGGCTGGAGGGCATCGTGCGCAACAACCTGCAGGGGCTGGACGCCGCCTTTGCGCTGGGCTGCATGAACGCGGTCACGGGCGTGTCCGGCTCGGGCAAGTCCAGCCTGGTCAGCCAGGCGCTGCTGGAGCTGGTGGCCGGCCATCTCGGCCACCCGCTGGACGCGCCGGACGATGACGCAGCCGGTGACGCCGGCGCGGACGGTGCGCCGCCGCCCGCCGCCGTCCCGCCCCGCGCGGCCGGGCGCATCGCCGCCGGCGCCGCCCATGTGCGCCGCTTGGTGCCCATCGACCAAAAACCCATCGGGCGCACGCCGCGCTCCAACCTGGCCACCTACACCGGCCTGTTCGATGCAGTGCGCAAGCTGTTCGCCGCCACGCCCGTCGCGCGCGAGCGCGGCTACGACGCGGGGCAGTTCTCGTTCAACGTGCCCAAGGGGCGCTGCGAGGTCTGCGAAGGGGAGGGCAGCGTGAGCGTGGAGCTGCTGTTCATGCCCAGCGTGTATGCGCCCTGTCCGGCCTGCCACGGCGCGCGCTACAGCGCGGACACGCTGCAGGTGCTGTGGCACGGCCTGTCGATCGCCGACGTGCTGCATCTCACGGTGGACGCCGCCTGCGAGGTCTTCGCCGGTCAAGCGCAGGTGCTGCGCCCGCTGGCGGTGCTGCAGGCCATTGGCCTGGGCTACCTGCGCCTGGGTCAGCCGGCCACGCAGCTGAGCGGCGGCGAGGCCCAGCGCATCAAGCTGGCCACCGAGCTGCAGCGCCCGCAGCGCGGCGGCACGCTCTATGTGCTGGACGAGCCCACCACCGGCCTGCACCCGGCCGACGTGGACCGGCTGCTGGTCCAGCTGGACGGCCTGGTGGCCGCCGGCAACACGGTGGTGCTGGTCGAGCACGACATGCGTGTGGTGGCGGCCAGCGACTGGGTCATCGACATGGGGCCGGGCCCCGGGGACGCGGGCGGGCGCATCGTGGCCGAGGGCACGCCGGCCCAGGTGGCCGAGGCCTTGGGCAGCCGCACCGCGCCCTACCTGGCGCAAGCCCTGGCCGCGCCTTGACACGCCCGATCGCGCCGGCGGGAAGCAACCAAGTGTGAAGCCTGCCCGCGCGGGCCTGCAGGCGCGTGGCATCCCTGACAATCACCCTTTGCCAGCAAGCACGCTGGCAACGTGCCGGCACGCCGCCTGGCGGCCGCAAGAAGAAGGTTTGTGAACACGATGAACATCGTCATCCTCGACGACTATCAGGACGCGGTGCGCAAGCTGCACTGCGCCACGCGGCTCGATGGTTACTCGGCCAAGGTCTATACCAACAACGTCAAGGGCCTGGGCCAGCTGTCGGTGCGCCTGCGCGACGCCGACGTCATCGTGCTGATCCGCGACCGCACGCAGATCACGCGCCAGTTGGTGGACAAGCTGCCGCGCCTGAAGCTCATCGCCCAGACCGGGCGCGTGGGCAGCCACGTGGACGTGCCGGCCTGCACCGAGCGCGGGATTGCCGTGGCCGAAGGGGTGAGCTCGCCCGTGGCGCCGGCCGAGCTGACCTGGGCGCTCATCATGGCCGCCATGCGCCGCCTGCCGCAGTACATCGCCAACCTGAAGCATGGCGCCTGGCAGCAGTCGGGGCTGCGCGCGGCGTCCATGCCGCCCAACTTCGGCATTGGCATGGTGCTGCGCGGCAAGACGCTGGGCATCTGGGGCTATGGCCGCATCGGCCAGATTGTCGCCGGCTACGGCCGCGCCTTCGGCATGAACGTGCGCGTGTGGGGCAGCGAGGCCTCGCGTGCCCGGGCCCTGGCCGACGGCCTGCAGACGGCGCGCACGCGCAGCGAGTTCTTCGCCGAGTGCGACGTGCTCTCGGTGCACCTGCGCCTGACCGACGAGCTGCGCGGCCTGATCACGCTGGAGGACCTGTCCACCATGAAGCCCACGGCGCTGTTCGTGAACACCTCGCGCGCCGAGCTGCTGGCCCCCGACGCGCTGATCGCCGCGCTCAACCGGGGCCGCCCGGGCATGGCGGCGGTGGATGTGTTCGAGAGCGAACCCATCCTGCAGGGCCATGCCCTGCTGCGGCTGGAGAATTGCGTGTGCACGCCGCACATCGGCTACGTCGAGCAGGACAGCTACGAGCTGTATTTCGGTGCGGCCTTCGACAACGTGGTGAATTTCCTGCGCGGCACGCCCACCAACATCATCAATCCGGGCGCGCTGCAGGTGCGGCGCTGACGGGGTCGCCGGTCAGTCGTCGTCCAGCGCCTCCAGGGCGAACAGCGGCACCTGGGCGCGCCGGCTCAGCCACAGGCCGCCACCCAGGTTGATGAAATGCCGGTCCAGCTCCTGGCGGTAGAGCCGGGCGCGGTGGCGGTGCAGGCGCGGGTCTGTCAGCTCCTCGTCGATGGTGCCGGCCTCGTAGTCCTCGCGCGTCACCGCCTCCAGGTACAGCGCGCCGCGGCACAGGCGCGCCAGGTTGGCCAGCGCCTGCTTGAGCTCGGGCGGCGCCAGGTAGGGCAGCACGCCCTGGCAGATGACGAAGTCGAAGGGCTCGCTGCTCGCGTAATCGACCACCGAGCCCTGCTGCCAGCCATAGCGCTCGCACAGGTAGCCGCTCAGCTCCACGCCGTGGTAGCGCGCGCCCGGCAGGTGCTGGGCCACGAGCGGCTGCCACAGGCCGATGCCGCACCCCACGTCCAGCACGCGCTGCACCGGCAGGCGCAGGTAGTGCAGGTAGCTGCAGACGAAGGCGGCCAACCGCGCCAGGTGCTGCGGATCGGCCACGCTGGTCTTCTTGTCCAGGTAGTAGCGCTGGTAGTAGGCCTCGTCGAACCAGTGTTCGCTGGCGGATTGCATGAACGAAATGCTCCTTGGAAGAGGTTCTGGGTCCGGCGCCGGGTTGTGGGTCTTTTCTGGCTCTGGCCCAATACCGGCGCCGACTCTCAGCTATGAAAATTTCTGGCTTCAGCCGGCCGTTTGCGCGCGGCGCGCACGCAGCGCGCTCCAGGCCAGCAGCGCCAGCACCAGCGCCACCAGAGGCAGCATGCCGGCGTTGATGGCGCTCCAGCCCACCGTGTGCAGCAGCTGCCCCGAGCCAAATGACGCCACCGCCACCGTGCCGAAGACCAGGAAGTCGTTGAGTGCCTGCACCTTGGCCCGCTCGGGTGGCCGGTAGCACTCGGTGAGCAGGGCGGTGGCGCCGATGAAGCCGAAATTCCAGCCCACGCCCAGCAGGATGAGCGCGCCCCAGAACTCCACCAGACCCATGCCAGCCAGCGCCAGCGCGCCCGAGGCGGCGATCAGCGCCAGACCCAGCGCCGTGATGCTGCGCTTGCCAAAGCGCGCGATCAGGCCCCCGGTGAAGAAGCTGGGCGCGAACATCGCCAGCACGTGCCACTGGATGCTCAGGGCCGCCTCGCCCACGCCGTGCCCGTGCCCGACCATGGCCATGGGGGCGGCGGTCATCAGAAAGGCCATCAGCCCGTAGCTGACCACGCCGGCCAGCGCGGCCACCATGAACTGCGGCGTGCGCGCGATCTCGGCCAGGGGCCGCGCACCGCTGCCGTGCGTGCGTGGCGGCGCGGGCGGCAGGCGCAGCAGCGCGAGCAGCGGCAGGGCCAGCAGGGCCAGGGCAGCCTGGCTGTAGAAGCTGCCGGCAAAGGGCGTGGCCGGCAGCGCGTCGCGTGTCCAGATGACCACCTGCGGGCCGATCACCGCGGCAATCAGCCCGCCCACCATGACGCGCGAGATGGCGCTGCCGTGGCGCGCGGCCTCGCCTACGGCGTCGGTTGCGGCAAAGCGGTAGCTCTGCACGCAGGCGCCGTAGAAGCCGGCCAGCGTCGTGCCCAGGCAAAACAGCACGAAGTCCGAGCGCGAGATGCCCCAGGCCGCGACCAGTCCCGACAGCACGCCCAGCAGGGCGCCCAGCAGATAGGCCGTGCGCCGCCCGGCGTGGTGCATCAGCCAGGCCGCCGGCAGCGTGGACAGCGCCAGGCCCAGCTGGTACAGGCTCACCGGTAGCGTGGCGGCCGTGGGTGTGGACGAGAGCATCTGCCCGACCAGCCCGCCCAGCGAGATGATGATGGGCGGCGACGCCCCGCCCAGCGACTGCGCGGCCACCAGCAGCGAGAGGTTGCGGCGCTCCAGGGCGCGCGAGGGGGTGGCGGGAGAGGCCATGGCCAGGCAGGAAAGGGTCAGGGCGCGCTGGCGGGGCGGCGCAGCACCAGCAGGTCGATGTGCGGCGGCACGCCCAGGCGCACGGCAAAGCCGGCCCACAGGCCGGCGCCATTGGAGACGAACAGGCGCATGGCGCCCACCTCGTAGAGCCCGCGCACGAAGCCGTCGTTGAAGCGCGCGGTCAGCCAGCGGTCCATGCCCAGGATCTGCCCGCCATGCGTGTGGCCCGAGATCTGCAGGTCGATGCCGTGCCCGGCGTTCTCGCGCGCCAGGCGCGGCTGGTGCGCCAGCAGCAGGTGCACGTCGGCCTGCGCGGCGCGCGCCTGCCCGGCGACGGCGGCCACGTCGGGGGCGATGCCCTCGGGGCGCGCCGGGTTGGCGCCGCGGCGCGCCATCTGACCATGGGCCGGGTCGCCGATGCCCGACAGCGCCAGCCGGGCGTCGCCCACCTGCAGCAGCTGGGTGCGGTTTTCCAGCACCTGCAGGCCCAGCTGGCGAAAGTGCGCCATCCAGGCGTCGTAGCCGCTGTAGTACTCGTGGTTGCCCGGCGCCACCCACACGCCCAGCGGCGCCTGCAGGCCGGCCAGCGGCGCCACGTGCGGCCCGGTGGTGGCCAGGTCGCCATCGACCAGGTCGCCCGGCAGCACGATGAGGTCGGGTTGCGCGGCCAGCGTGCGCTGCACCACGGTCTGCATGAAGCGCGCATCGTTGACCGGCGTGGCATGCAGGTCAGCCAGCACCGCCACGCGCAGGCCGTCCAGTGCCGCGGGCAGGCGGGCCAGCTCGACGGGCTGCTCGCGCACGCGCGGCGGCTGCAGCGCCTGCCAGACGCCAAAGGCCGTCACCAGGGCGGCCAGCAACAGGGCCAGCGGCGTCGCCGCCGCGCCGTGCAACCCGGCGGCAGCGGCCGGCGCCGTCCAGCGCAGGGCGAGCCAGAGCAGGTCGCGCAGTGCCACCAGCGGCAGCATCAGGCAGAGCGTGGCCAGCACCCAGCCGGCGGGCACCTGCAGCCGCGCGATGGTGGCGTAGTCCAGCTGCCCGGACTGCAGTGCCTGCAGCAGCAGCATGGGCGCGCAGCCGGCCAGCGCCGTCAGCACCACGGCAATCGCGCGCTGCCAGGCCGGCAGCCCCTGCACCGGAGCCCACAGCCAGACGCTGAACAGAACGACGAACAGGACGGCACGCTGGAGCATGGACAAGGCGGGAGCGGGAGGGGGGAAAGGAAGGGCGAAGGACGGGGAGGACAGTGCGCGGGCGCCGGCGCATGGCCGGGGCAGACCGGCAAGGATACCCGTGCCCGCGGGCGCGGCGCGCGTCACCTGGGCGACGCGCTGTGCGGGCCAACCCCATGACGGCGGCCGGGCCGGCGTCCTAGGCTTCAAAGCCCTGCCCGCAACGCTCGCCTTCACCTTGAAGGATCGCCACACCATGCCCCTGCCCGAGACCGCCCCCCACCACGCCTTCTGGCCCCGGCGCCTGCCGCACGCCATCACCATCCCGGCCACCAGCGTGTGGGACAACCTGGCCGTGAACGCCCGCCGCTACCCGGACAAGGCGGCGCTGGTGTTCCTGGGCCGCACGACCACCTATGGCGAGCTGTGCGCCGCCAGCGAGCGCCTGGCCGCCTGGCTGCACGGCGTGGGCGTGCGCCGCGGCGACAGGGTGTTGTTGCTGGCGCAGAACACGCCGCAGCTGGTGCTGGCGCACTACGCCATCCTGCGCGCCAACGCGGTGGTCGTGCCCGTCAACCCCATGAACCTGGCCGAGGAGCTCAGGCACTACATCCAGGACTCGGGCGCGCGCGTGGCCATCACCACCGCCGACCTGGCCGCGCAGCTGGCGCAGGCCAGCAACGCCCTGCCCGAGGGCGAGCGCCTGCAGCACCTGCTGGTCAGCCGCTTTACCGACGCCTTCGATGCCGTCGCGCAGGGCCCGGGCGCGTTGCCCGAGGCCTGGCGGCCCTGGCTACTGGGCGAGCACGCGCCCGCGCAGCTCGACGGCGGCAGCGTGCACGCCTGGTCCGAGGCGCTTCAGTGCCCGGACGCGCCGCCGCCGCACGTGGTGGGCGCGGACGACCTGGCGGTGCTGCCCTACACCAGCGGCACCACCGGCCAGCCCAAGGGCTGCATGCACCTGCACCGCAGCATCAACCACAACGCCGTGGCCAGCGCGCTGTGGGGCAACGGCAGCAGCGAGAACGTGGTGCTGGCCGTCGTGCCCATGTTCCACATCACCGGCATGGTCTCGGTGCTGCACAGCGCCATCTACCTGGGTGCCACGCTGGTGCTGATGCCGCGCTGGGACCGCGAGCTGGCTGGCCGCCTGATCTCGCACTGCCAGGTGACCACCTGGACCAATATCCCGACCATGGTCATCGACCTGCTGGCGAGCCCGAACTTCGCCTCGTTCGACCTGTCCAGCCTGAAGTACATCGGCGGTGGCGGCGCGGCCATGCCCCAGGCGGTGGCGCAGCGCCTGCTGGAGCTGTACGGCCTGCGCTTTTGCGAGGGCTACGGCCTGACCGAGACGGCCGCGCCCTCGCACAGCAACCCGCCCGACCACCCCAAGCAGCAGTGCCTGGGCATTCCCTTCATGGGCACCGACGCGCGCATCGTCGATCCGCACACCCTGCAGGAGCTGCCCCGGGGCGAGCAGGGCGAGATCGTGGTGCACGGCCCCGAAGTGTTCGAGGGCTACTGGCAGCGCCCGGATGCCACCGCCCAGGCCTTCTTCGAGCTGGACGGCAAGCGGTTCTTTCGCACCGGCGACCTGGGGCGGGTGGACGAGGACGGCTACTTCTTCATCACCGACCGCTTGAAGCGCATGATCAACGCCAGCGGCTTCAAGGTCTGGCCGGCCGAGGTGGAGGCGCTGATGTTCCGCCACCCCGCGGTGCAGGAGGCCTGCGTGATCGGCACGCAGGACGCCTACCGCGGCGAATCGGTCAAGGCCGTGGTGGTGCTGCGCGCCGGGCACGAGCACACCAGCGAGCAGGACATCCTTGCCTGGTGCCGCGAGAACATGGCCGCCTACAAGACCCCGCGCACGGTGGCCTTCGTGCAGCAGCTGCCCAAGAGCGGCAGCGGCAAGGTCATGTGGCGGCTGCTGCAGGAGCAGGAGGACGGCGCCCGGGCCGCCGTGGCATGACGGGGCCTCAGCCGCGCGCCTGTGCCTGCAGCCACGCTTCGTAGCGGGCAGGGGTCGGGGCGCTGGCGTGGCGGTTGCGCCCGGCGGCCTTGGCCTGGTAGAGCGCGGCGTCGGCCTGCGCGACCAGCTGGTGCGCCGCGCCGTCCGGCGCCGGCAGGCTGACCGCCACGCCCACGCTCACCGTCATGTGCGCCGCGACCGGCGAGTCGGCGTGCGGCAGCTGCAGCCGTTCGACCTCCAGGCCGATGGCCCGGGCCTTGGCCTGGGCGCCGGCCAGCGTGCTGCCGGCCAGCAGGCAGGCGAACTCCTCGCCGCCGTAGCGGGCCGCGAGGTCGTGCGGGCGCGCGGCATGGCGCGAGATGGCGGCCGCCACCGCCTGCAGGCAGCCATCGCCTGCCTGGTGGCCGTAATGGTCGTTGTAGCGCTTGAAGTGGTCGATATCGATCAGCAGCAGCGCCAGCGGCTCGCCGCAGCGGATGGCGTTGCGCCATTCGATGTCCAGCGCCTCGTCGAAACGACGCCGGTTGGCAATGCCGGTCAGTCCGTCCAGGAAAGCCAGTTCACGCAGGCGGTCGCTCTGGGCCTTCAGGGTGAGGTGGGTGCGCACGCGCGCGCGCACCACGGCCGGGTTGACGGGCTTGGAGATGAAGTCCACCGCGCCCACCTCCAGCGCCACCGTCTCCTCTTCGGGTCGGCTCAGGCCGGTGACGAAGATGACCGGCACGTCGGCCGTGAGCGGGTCTTCCTTCAGGCGGCGGCAGACCTCCAGCCCGTCCATGCCGGGCATGACGATGTCCAGCAGGATCAGGTCGGGCAGGCGGTGGCGCTGGCAGAACTCCAGCGCCTGGGCGCCGCTGGTGGCCATGAAGACCTCGTGGTCGGGCTGGAAAATCTGGTAGAGCGTCTGGATGTTGATGGGCTGGTCGTCCACCACGAGCAGGCGCGGCCTGGCCTGCGCGTCGGCGGCAGGTGCGGGAAGGGAAGGGTGCAGGGTCGTCATGGCAGTCGGGAGATCCAGGCGGCCAGCGCCGCACGGGCCTGGGCGAAGTCCAGCTGCTGCACGCATTGCTGCAGCTGTGCCAGTTGCTCATCGCCCGCGGGCTCCAGCCGGTCGGCCAGCTCCAGGGCGCGCAGGTTGTTTTCGGCCAGCAGGGCATCGAGCTGCAGCAGCTGGCTGCGCAGCGCGGCGTGGCTGGCGGGGGGAGGGGGCGGCGCTGACGCGGGGGCGTCGGCTGCAGCCATCGCGCGGCCGGCCTGCTGCAGGGCGGCGATGGCGGATTCGAGCAGGCCCTGCAGCGCGACCAGGGGCCGCTCCAGCTCCTCCTCAGGGGCACCCCGCTTGAGCAGGGCCTCGGCCTCGGCGCTCTGGCGCGCAAGCGCCGAGGCGCCCAGGGTGGCTGCCAGGCCCTTGAGCGTATGCAGGCCGCGTTGGGCAGCGGCGCGGTCGCCGTCGGCCAGCCATTGGCGTGCCTGGGCCACGCTGCCGTGCTGCTCGCGGGCGAAGTCCTGCACCAGGCGCTGGTACAGGGCGCGGTTGTTGCCCAGGCGCTGCAGCGCGGCGGCCAGGTCGAAGTTTTCGGGCAGGCCGGCCGGGGCAGGGGGGGGCGCCAGGGGGGCGGGGGCGGCGGCGCCGGCGTCCCGGGTGTCGCCGCCGCGGGCAGGGCTGCTGCCCGGGGCGGCGCAGTGGCGCAGCACAGTGGCGATCAGCTCCGCGCGGTCCACCGGCTTGGCAATGTGGTCGTCCATGCCCGCGGCCAGGCAGGCGGCGCGGTCGGCGGGCAGGGCATTGGCGGTCATGGCGATGATGGGCAGTTCGCGGCTCAGATGGGCGCGCACTTGGCGCGTGGCCTCGTAGCCGTCCATGACCGGCATCTGGATATCCATCAGGACGCCGTCGAGCGGCTCGCGCGCCGCCAGGGCGGCTGACACGCGCTCGACGCCCTCGCGGCCGTTGTCGGCCATGCTCACCCGGGCCCCGGCCTGGCCCAGCAGCTCGCGCGCGACCTGCTGGTTCAGGGGGTTGTCCTCCACCAGCAGCAGGTGCAGACCGGCCAGGGGCTGGTCCGTCCCCGCGGCGCTGCTGCCCGTATGCAGCACCGAAGCGCCACCCGTGGCCTGAGCCACGGCGTCGAACAGCGCCGAAGGAGTGACCGGCTTGATCAGGTGCACCAGCGTCTGCGGGCTGGCGGCGGTGGCCTGCCGCGCCAGCAGCGTTTCCTGTCCGTGGATGGTGGTCATGAAGATGGCCGGCGGTCGTCCGCCGTGCTGCGCGTGCATGCGCAGCACCGTCTCCCAGCCATTGGCGCCGGGCAGCCTGCAGTCCACGCAGACCACGTCGAAGGGGTCGCCCACGGCCACGGCCTGCTGCAGCAACGCCAGGGCCTGGCTGCTGTCTTGCGCGCAGTCGCAGCGCCAGCCGAAGGCGGTGGCCATGTCCACCAGGGCGCGGCAGGTGCTGGCATTGCCATCGGCGATCAGCAGGCGCAGGCCCGGCAGCCGGGCGGGTCCGTCCGCGTGCACGATGTCGCTGGCGTGCGCCGTGCGCTGCTCGTCGAGCGTGAAGTCCACGGCGAAGGCGAAGCGGCTGCCCTGGCCGGGGGCGCTCTGCACCTGGATGTTGCCGCCCATCAGCCGCACCAGCTTCTGGCTGATGGCCAAGCCCAGGCCCGAGCCGCCGTACTTGCGCGTGGTGCTGTTCTCGGCCTGGGTGAAGCTGTCGAAGATGGCCTCCAGGCGCTCGGGCGCGATGCCGATGCCGGTGTCGCGCACGGCAAACTCGATGCGCACCTGCGCGGGCCCCAGGCGCAGCGGCCGCAGGCTGAGCGCCACTTCGCCGGCCGGGGTGAACTTGATGGCGTTGCTGCCCAGGTTGAGCAGCACCTGCTGCAGGCGCAGGGCATCGCCCACCAGGTGGCGCGGGGTGTCGGGCGCGATCTCGAACAGCACCTCCACCGGCTTCGCACCCAGCGACGTGGCCAGCATGACCGACAGGTTGCGCAGCAGCTCATCGAGCGCAAAGGGGCGCTGCTCCAGCACCATCTTGCCGGCCTCGATCTTGGAGAAGTCGAGGATGTCGCCCAGCAGCGTCAGCAGCGAGCGCGCGGCGCCCTGGGCCTTGAGGACGTAGTCCTGCTGCTGGGGCGCCAGCGCCGTCTGCTCCAGCAGCTGCAGCATGCCCAGCACGGCATTCATGGGCGTGCGGATCTCGTGGCTCATGTTGGCCACGAAGGCGCTCTTGGCTTGGTTGGCCGCGTCGGCCGCCTCCTTGGCTTGGCTCAGCGCCAGTTGCTGGCCCTTGGCTTCGGTGATGTCGCGGATGTAGCCATGCCACAGGATGGCCCCGCCTTCAAGCGCCTGCGGCTGCGCCATCCCCGAGAGCCAGCGCAAACCCAGGCGCGGGTGCCGCACGCGGTATTCGTCATGCCACACGCTCAGCTGGCGCGCCGAGGCCTCGATGCTCGCGCGCACCCGTTCCAGGTCCTGTGGGTGCAGGGTTCTGAAGATGGGACTGGCATCGTCCCGCACTTCCGCGGGCTGCAGGCCGTAGATGGCGTCGATGCCCGGGGAGCTATAGACGAAGGCGCTGCTGCCGTCGGCGCGCAGCAGGTACTGGTAGAGCATGCCGGGCACGTTCTCGGCGATGCGCTCCAGGCGCTCGCGCTGCGCGCGCAGGGCCGCCTCGGCCTCGGCCGCCTGCGACTGGGCCTGGCGCTGGCGCCGCTGCAGGGCCCACAGGCCGGACACCGAGATGGAACCCAGCAGGGCGAACAGCAGCGCCAGGTTGAGGGTGCGCTCGCGCCACAGCGCGTGCACGGCACGCAGGTCGCGCGAGGCCCAGACCACCAGCGGCTGGTCCAGGCGCAGCCGCTCGGGCGAGACCGTGTGCTGCGCCAACAGGCGCTCCTGGCCCGTGGCGTAGACGGTGCCGGCCATGATGCTGGTGGCCTGGCCGCCTTCGCGATGGCGGGTGAACAGAGTGCCGGGCAGAGCCAGGTTCTTGCCGACGGCCGCCGGCTGCTCGGGCACGATCAGGAACAGCCGGCCGCTGCCGTGGACCAGCGCGGTCCACATGTCGGCGCTGTAGCGCACCGAGTCGAGCAGGGTCTCGAACTCCTCCGGATCGACGCTGGCCGTGACCATTCCGGCAAAGGCGCCGTCGCTGTCGTGCAGGGTGCGGGCCAGGGTCATGGTCCAGGTGCCCAGGGCGCTGGTGAAGGGCGGGCTCACGATGAGCGTGTCCGGGTCGGGCTCGCGCACGCCCTTGTGGAAGTAGGCGCGCTCGCGAAAGCTCACGCCCAGCAGCTCCGGCCGGTTGGAGGCCATCACCGTGCCCTGGGCGTCAAGGATGTTCATGACGCGCAGGCCCGGCATGGTGTCCACCAGCGCGCGCAGGCGCCGGTTGGCGCTCATCAGGTCGTTGTTGTCCGCCCGCCACATGGGCAGGTCGCGGCGCATGCCCAGCAGGGCGTTGTTGATGCCGGCGAGCTGGCGGCTCAGGTTGTCGTGGATGACCCGCGCCTGCACGCTCAGGCGCTCCTGCTCGCGCGTCTGCACGGCCTGGTATTCGCTGTACTGCAGCCAGGCCAGCGCGCAGGCCGCCAGCAGCAGGCCGCTCCACAGCAGCAGCCACTGGGCGGGCAGGCCGCGGGAGGCGGAGGTGTCGTTAGCGGAGCGCTCGGGCATGGGGCGGCAATTATCGTTTGCGGGGCTTGTGGCCGGCTGACAGCGCACGTTGCCCCGCGCGCGGATAATTTCCGCCCCTATGCCGCTACCCATCCGCTTTCCCGAGTCCCTGCCTGTCTCCGCGCGCCGCGACGAGATCATGCAGGCCATCGCCCGGCACCAGGTCGTCATCGTCTGCGGCGAAACCGGCTCGGGCAAGACCACGCAGCTGCCCAAGATGGCGCTGGCGCTTGGGCGCGGCCGCATGAATGCCCGGCCCGGCGAGCGCGGCCGGCTGATCGGCCACACGCAGCCGCGGCGCATCGCCGCCTCCTCGGTGGCCAAGCGCATCGCCGAGGAGCTGGGCACGGCGCCGGGCGAGGTGGTGGGCTACAAGGTGCGCTTTGCCGACACGCTGCACAAGGGCGCCTCGGTCAAGCTGATGACCGACGGCATCCTGCTGGCCGAGACCCAGGGCGACCCGCTGCTCGAGCAATACGACACGCTCATCATCGACGAGGCGCACGAGCGCAGCCTGAACATCGACTTCCTGCTGGGCTACCTCAGGCAGCTCCTGCCGCGGCGGCCCGACCTGAAGGTCATCGTCACCTCGGCCACCATCGACGCCGAGCGTTTTGCGCAGCATTTCGCCTCGCCCGCCGGGCCGGCGCCGGTCATCATGGTCTCGGGCCGCACCTACCCGGTGGAGGTGCGCTGGCGGCCCTGGGAGGACAGTCGCGACTACGACCTGCATGACGCCATTGCCGACGGCGTCGACGAGCTGTGGGCTGGTGGGGCCGGCGGGGACATCCTGGTCTTCCTGCCCGGCGAGCGCGAGATCCGCGAGGCCGCCGACCACCTGCGCCGCCACCTGCAGCACTCGCCCGTGCTGCGCCACGCCGAGGTGCTGCCGCTGTTCTCGCGCCTGTCGCAGGCCGAGCAGGACCGCATCTTCGAGAGCCATGGCAACCGGCGCATCGTGCTGGCCACCAACGTGGCCGAGACCTCGCTCACCGTGCCCGGCATCCGATACGTGATCGATGCAGGCACGGCGCGGGTCAAGCGCTATTCCTTCCGAAGCAAGGTGGAGCAGCTGCTGGTCGAGCCCATCAGCCAGGCGGCGGCCAACCAGCGCGCCGGGCGCTGCGGGCGCGTGGCCAACGGCATCTGCATCCGGCTGTATGCCGAAGAAGATTTTCTGCAGCGCGAGCCCTTCACCGACCCGGAGATCCTGCGCTCGTCGCTGGCGGGCGTCATCCTGCGCATGAAGTCGCTGGGCCTGGGCGACGTGGTGAACTTCCCCTTCCTGCAGGCTCCCTCGGGCCGGGCGATCGCCGACGGCTACCAGCTGCTGCAGGAGCTGGGCGCGGTCGATGAGCGCGGCAACCTGCTGGCCATGGGGCGCGAACTCGCGCGCCTGCCGCTGGACCCGCGCGTGGGCCGCATGATTTTGGAGGCGCGCACGCGCGGCGCCCTGGCCGAGGTGCTGATCGTCGCCTCGGCCCTGTCGGTGCAGGACGTGCGCGACCGGCCGCTCGAGGCCC
>NZ_DAMCAM010000063.1:0-16425 GCF_032059615.1 Melaminivora sp.
ATCGTCGCCTCGGCCCTGTCGGTGCAGGACGTGCGCGACCGGCCGCTCGAGGCCCAGCAGCAGGCCGACCAGCAGCACGCCAAGTTCGACGACGACAAGAGCGAATTCAGCGGCTACCTGCGCCTGTGGCAGTGGCTGCAGGACGCGCGCGGCGGCAAGGCGGTGGCCATGAGCCGGCGCGAGATGGCTGCGCAATCGGCCACCCGGCCTGTCGCGCCGCACAACATCGCGGCGCTGCCGGTGGCCAAGCGGGTGCAGGGCGGGCAGCCCCCATCCCAACCTTCCCCCAGCGGGGGAAGGAGGCAGCCCCTCCCTCCCCCGCTGGGGGAGGGCCGGGGTGGGGGCCGGCAGCGGGCGCAAGGCTCTCGCGCCGACCACCCGCCGCACGATCAAGTCGGCGACGCCCACAAGCTCAGCAACCGCCAATGGGAGCAGCTGCTGCGCCAGAACTTCATCAACATCCGCCGCGTGCGCGAGTGGCGCGACATCCACTCGCAGCTGCTCACCGTGGTGCGCGAGCACCAGTGGCCCATCAACAGCGAACCTGCGGGCTACGAGGCCCTGCACCTGTCCATGCTGTCGGGCCTGCTGGGCAACATCGGCTTTCGGCCGGAAGAGTCCGATGTCTATCTGGGCGCGCACGGCATCAAGTTCCACCCGCACCCGGGCGCCCACCTGTCCAAAAAACCCGGGCGCTGGATCGTCGCCGCCGAGCAGGTCGAGACCACGCGGCTGTACGGCCGGGGCATCGCCGCCATCGAGCCCCAGTGGCTGGAGGAGGTGGGTGGCCACCTGCTGAAGAAGCAGCTGCTGGAGCCGCACTGGAGCAAGAAGCAGGCCGATGTGGTGGCGCTGGAGCGCGCGACGCTCTACGGCCTGGTGGTCTACAACGGCCGGCGCATGAGCTACGGCCGCATCGACCCGCACGAGGCGCGGCAGATCTTCATCCGCCAGGCCCTGGTCGAGGGCGAGTGGGACACGCGCTGGCCCTTCCTGGCCGCCAACCGCAAGCTGATTGCCCGCGTCGAAGAGCTGGAGCACAAGAGCCGGCGCCAGGACGTGCTGGTGGACGATGAGCTGGTCGCGGCCTACTACGACCAGTTCATCCCCGAGGGCATTTTCAGCGGCGCCACCTTCGACCCGTGGTTTCGCGCGGCCAGCCGCGAGCAGCCCCAGCTCTTGCGCCTGTCGCGCGAGGAGCTGATGCGCCACGAGGCGGCGGGCATCACCACAGAGAACTTCCCGCGCACCCTCCGCCTGGGCGGGGTGGATTGCAGCGCCAGCTACCTGCACGCGCCGGGCGATGCGCGCGACGGGGTCACCGTGACGGTGCCGCTGTTCGTGCTCAACCAGGTGAGCGAGGAGCGCGCCGAATGGCTGGTGCCGGGCATGCTCAAGGACAAGCTGCAGGCGCTGCTCAAAAGCCTGCCCCAGCGTCCGCGCAGCCGCTTCGTGCCCCTGCCCGAGAGCGCGGCGCGGCTGGCGCAGCGGTTCACCCAGCCCGAACACTGGGCACAGGGCAGCCTGCTGGAGGCGCTACTGCGCCAGGTGCGTGAGGAAACCGGCCTGGCCGTGCAGCGCACGGACTTCAAGCTGGACATGCTCTCGCCGCACCTGTTCATGAACTTCCGCGTCACGGACGAGCACGGCCGCCAGCTCGGACAGGGGCGCAACCTGGCGGCGCTCAAGGCCGAGCTAGGCGCACGCGCGCGCGGGGCGTTTCAGGCGCTTGCTTCTTTAAAGATAGCAAACTCTCAGGACGGAACAACGGTTTCAGAGGAAAAATCACCTGAAATCAAGAGCATTCAAGGGCAGGCTGCTATCAAAAAAGAGAAAAGCGCCCGGCAGGCCGCTCCTGAGGCTTCCCCGGCGCCGCGCCCGGCCGAGGCGCGCTACACGAGCTGGTCCTTCGGCGAACTGCCCGAGCTGATGGAGATCGCGCGCGGCAGCCAGGCGCTGATCGGCTTTCCGGCGCTGATCGATCATGGCGATGCGGTGGGCATCGAGGTGTTTGACGAGCCCGAAGCGGCAGCCGTGCGCCACCGCGTCGGCCTGCGCCGCCTGGTGGCGCTGCAGATCCGCGACGCGCTGAAATACCTGGAGAAGAACATCCCCGGCCTGACCGCCATGGCCGTGGCCTACATGCCCCTGGGCACGCAGGAGGAGCTGCGCGCGCAGATCATCGACATGGCGCTGGACCGGGCCTTCCTGGCCGAGCCGCTGCCGGCCGACGAGGCGCAGTTCCTGCAGCGCGTGCAGGACGGGCGCGCGCGCCTGACGCTGATCGCCAACGAGGTCGCGCGCCAGGCGGCCGCCGTCCTGCAGGAATACGCCGCGGCGCAGCGCAAGCTCAAGGACGCCAAGGCCGCGCGCGACGTGGCGGCCGACGTGGCCCAGCAGTTGCAGCGCCTGATGCCGCCGGGCTTTCTGGCGGCCACGCCCTGGGCGCAGCTGCAGCACCTGCCGCGCTATCTCAAGGCCATCACCATACGCCTGGACAAGCTGCGCGCCGACCCGGCGCGCGACGCCGCGCGGATGAAGGAGCTGGCGCCGCTGGAGCAGCGCTACTGGCGTCTGCTGGCCGAACGCCGGGGCCAGCAGGATGCGCGGCTGCAGGAGTACCGCTGGATGCTGGAGGAGCTGCGCGTGAGCTTTTTCGCGCAGGAGCTGCGCACGCCCTATCCGGTGAGCGCCAAGCGGCTGGACAAGCTCTGGGCGCAGATCACGTCCTGAGCGCCGGGGACAGACGCAGCGGGGCTGGCGCGCTGGTGCGCCGCCCGGGATCACTGCAGAACGAGACGGTCAAGCTCCGCGCAAACATCGGCCATGCGCCCGGAGATAACCAGACGGCAGCCGCCGTCACCCTCGTGGTGCACGATCACGCGCAGGGGTGGGGCTTTGGCGCAGCGGGGCTGCGATGCGGCGAACAGGGTGGGCCGGGCTTCCAGCGCGCGGGCGAAGGGTAGCGAGGTCCAGGCAAGAGAGGCAAGCGCCATGTGAAAACTCCTTTGTGCCCCATTCCGGAGCCGACAAGCAAGAACACAGGCAGGATTGCTGAAAGAGGGGTTCAATGAGACGCGCAACCGCAGGGTTGACGTGTAGGACTCACCGGCCCGTGCACGCCAGACGCCCGCCACCTGCGGTGGCGCATCAGGGAAGGGGGAGGGGGAGGCGCGGGGCCTACATCAGCATGGTGTTGCGGATCAGGCCGACGGCCAGGCCCTCGATCTCGAAGGGCTCGCCAGGCTCGACGCGGATGACCGGGTAGTCCGGGTTCTCCGGCAGCAGCTCGATGCCGCTGCCCGTACGGCGCAGCCGCTTGACCGTGACCTCGTCGCCCAGGCGCGCGACGATGATCTGGCCGCTGCGCGCTTCCCGCGTGGCCTGCACGGCCAGCAGGTCGCCGTCCATGATGCCGGCGTCGCGCATGGACATGCCGCGCACCTTGAGCAGGTAGTCGGGCCGGTGGGCGAACAGCGAGCCCTCCAGCGTGTAGGTCTGGTCCACGTGCTCCTGCGCGAGAATGGGCGAGCCCGCGGCCACGCGGCCGATCAAGGGCAGCGTGAACTGCGACAAGCCGGCGATCGGCAGGTCAAAGCGCGCGCCGCGCGCGGCGTTGATGCCGCGCACCGTTTCGCCGCGCAGCCGGATGCCGCGAGAGGTGCCGCTGACCAGCTCGATCACGCCCTTGCGCGCCAGCGCCTGCAGATGCTCCTCCGCGGCGTTGGCCGAGCGAAAGCCCAGCTCGGTGGCGATCTCGGCCCGGGTCGGGGGCGCACCGGTGCGCGCGATGGCGGTCTGGATCAGGTCCAGGATCTGCTGTTGGCGGGCGGTGAGCTTGGGTTTGTCGAGCATGGAAGACTCCGTTGCGGTGGGTTGCGGGGCAACCACTGTTTTTTAATCCAGTACCTGTATTTTTAGACAGTTTTCGGAAGGACGCAAGCGCCGTGGCAACAAGCATCGTTGTATTGGGGACAGGCGGCACCATCGCCGGCACCTCCGGCCAGGCCGGGGCCAACGTTGGCTACACCGCCGCGCAGCTGAGCGTGGAGCAACTCCTCGCTGCCGTGCCGCCCCTGGCCGCCGCCGCGCGCGGGTCCCTGGTGGCCGAGCAGGTGGCGCAGGTGGACAGCAAGGACATGACGCACGCCCTCTGGCAGCGTCTGGTGGCACGCTGCCTGGCGCACCTGGCCAAGGAGGACGTGGCGGGCCTGGTCATCACCCACGGCACCGACACGCTGGAGGAAACCGCCTGGCTGCTGGCCAACGTGCTGCCTGCGGCCGGCAAGCCGGTGGTGCTGACCTGCGCCATGCGCCCGGCCACGGCCCTGGCGCCCGACGGGCCGCAGAACCTGCTGGACGCCGTGACCGTGGCCGTCCACCCGGAGGCGCGCGGCGTGCTGGTGGTGGCTGCAGGAACCATCCACGGGCCGCGCGAGGTGGTCAAGGTGCACCCGCTGCGGCTCGATGCTTTTGCCTCGGGCGACGGCGGGCCGCTGGGCTGGGTGGAGGGCGGGCAGGTGCGCTGGGCGCAGGCCCGGGCGCCGCAGCCGCCCCTGGCGCCTCATGCCGCGCTGGCGCCGCGGCTGGGCGCGCTGCCCTGGCCGCGCGTGGCCATCGTGCTGAGCCACGCCGGCGCAGACGGCCTGCTGGTCGATGCCCTGGTGGCCGGCGGTGTGGCCGGCATCGTCGCCGGCGCGACCGGCAACGGCACGCTGCACGAAAGCCTGGAGGCGGCGCTGGCGCGGGCGCAGGGCGCGGGGGTTGCGGTGCGTGTGGCCTCGCGCTGCCCCGAAGGCCGCATGCTGGCGCCGGCGCAGGCGCAGTGGGTCTATCTGGAGGGGCTGAGCCCGGTGAAGGCGCGCATCAGCCTGATGCTGGAGCTGATGGCGCAGGGCGCCTGAAGCAAAACGCCCCGCGGGGGCGGGGCGTCGTGCGGCGGGGGCCGGACGGTTCAGCTCGACAGCGCGGCCAGGGCGCGTTCGGTGATCTCGTCGACGCTGCCCATGCCGCTGATGGCGCGGTACTTGGGCGCGTTAGCGGGGTCGGCCTGGGCCCAGTCGGAGTAGTAGTCCACCAGCGGGCGGGTCTGCTGGCTGTAGACCTCCAGGCGTTTCTTGACGGTTTCTTCCCTGTCGTCCTCGCGTTGCACCAGCGGCTCGCCGGTCACGTCGTCCAGGCCCTCGGCCTTGGGCGGGTTGAATTTGACGTGGTAGGTGCGGCCCGACGCGGGGTGCGAGCGGCGCCCGCCCATGCGCTCGATGATGGCCTCGAACGGCACGTCGATTTCCAGCACGTAGTCCAGCTTGACGCCGGCCGACTTCATGGCCTCGGCCTGCGGGATGGTGCGCGGAAAGCCGTCGAACAGAAAGCCGTTGGCGCAGTCCGGCTCGGCGATGCGCTCCTTGACCAGGTTGATGATCAGGTCGTCGCTGACCAGCTGGCCGGCATCCATCACCGCCTTGGCCTGCACGCCCAGCGGCGTGCCGGCCTTGACGGCGGCGCGCAGCATGTCGCCGGTGGAGATCTGCGGAATGCCGAACTTCTGGCAGATGAATGCAGCCTGGGTGCCCTTTCCGGCGCCCGGAGCGCCCAGCAGGATCAGTCTCATGGGTGGTTTCCTCTCGGGTTTTTATGAATGCGTGGCAGGCAGCGGCCCGTACATGCCGGGCCGGGCCGTGCGGATGGCGGGCGAGAATACCATGCAGCCCCTGCGCCATCCTGACGCTGGCGTGACCCCGGCGGGCGCGCTTTTCAGGCCAGCAGGGCGCGCACGCGTGCGAGGTCTTCGGGCGTGTCCACGCCCGCGCCGGGCACCTGCGCGGCCACGTGCACGGCGATGCGGTGGCCATGCCACAGCGCACGCAGCTGCTCGAGCTGCTCGATCTGCTCGGTCGGCGCCGGCGGCAGCTGCGGAAAGCGCCGCAGAAAGCCCGCCCGGTAGCTGTAGATGCCCACGTGGCGCAGCGGCGCCGCACCCGCGCCGACCTCCTGCCGCCACCAGGCGCCCGCATGGTCGCGCGCGTGCGGGATGGGCGCGCGGCTGAAATAGTGCGCCATGCCGCGCGCGTCCAGCACCACCTTGACCACGTTGGGGTTGGCGAAGTCCTCGGCACTGTCGATGGCGTGCGCCGCCGTGCCCATGTCGGCCTCGGGCGTGGCCTGCAGCAGGGCGGCCACGGCGTCGATCAGGGCGGGCGCGATGAGCGGCTCGTCGCCCTGCACGTTGACGACGATGGCTTCGTCCGGCAGCTGCAGCTGCGCGCAGGCCTCGGCCAGGCGGTCGCTGCCGCTGGCGTGGTCGGCGCGGGTCAGCAGTGCCTGCACGCCGTGGGCGCGGCAGGCCTCGACGATGCGCTCGTCATCGGCGGCGACGATGCAGCGCGCGGCCCCGCTCTGCGCCGCGCGCTGGGCCACGCGCACCACCATGGGCAGGCCGGCGATGTCGGCCAGCGGCTTGCCGGGCAGACGGGTGGAGGCCAGGCGCGCCGGGATCAGCACTGTGAAGGGCGCCGCGGCAGCGCTCATGGCTGCTCCAGCTCCTCGTCGCTGAGCGTGCGCGCCTCGTTCTCCAGCAGCACGGGAATGCCGTCGCGCACCGGGTAGGCCAGCCGCGCGCTGCGCGAGACCAGCTCCTGGCGCTCGCGGTCGTAGCGCAGGGGGCCCTTGGTGACGGGGCAGACCAGCAGTTCAAGCAGTTTCGGGTCCATGGGGTTCTTCTTTCGGTCGGGTGGAGCGGGCAATCTTAGAACGCACCTGCAGGCGGCGCGGGCAGCCGCGCATCGAGCTGGTCGAAAAACGCCGGCGCCAGCGTCACCTGCAGCGGCACCGCCAGCGCATCGGGCCAGCGCCGCCACAGCTTGACCGCGTCTTTTTCGGTGCAAATCAGCGTATAACCATTGTCAGGCAAAGGATCCCAGCTATCGAAATCGAAGTGATCGGGCAGGCCCTCGCAGCGCTCGGGCTGCAGTCCGCGCTGGCGCAGCAGGCAGAAGAAATCCTCCGGCCGGGCGATGCCGGCGACCGCGTGCAGGCGCTGGCCGCGCAGCGCGGCCAGCGCCACACGCCGGCCCCGGGCGTCCACGGCGTGGCTGGCCAGCTCGCGCTGCAGGGCGAATTGCGGCGCCGGCCCACCCGGCGCCGGCCCGGCGTGCAGGGCCCAGTCCACGTGTCGGGGCCAGGGCTCGCGCAGCGGGCCGGCGGGCAGCAGCCAGCCGTTGCCCACACCCTCGTCGTTGAAGACGCAGACCTCCAGGTCGCGCGCCAGGGCCAGGTGCTGCAGACCGTCGTCGCACACCAGGATGTCCACCTGCGGGTGGGCCGCCAGGAGCGCGCGGCCGGCCTCGGCGCGCTGCCGGCCGACGAAGACCGGCGCGCCGCTGGCGCGGGCGATCAGCAGCGGCTCGTCGCCCACCAGGCGCGCGTCGCCGTCCGCCAGCGCGGCGCGCACGTCGCGCGTGCTGCGGCCGTGGCCGCGCGAGATGACGCCCGGCCGCCAGCCGCGCGATTGCAGGTGGCGCACCAAGGCCAGCACCACCGGCGTCTTGCCCGCGCCCCCGGCGATGACGTTGCCCACCACGATGACCGGCACCGGCAGGCGGCGGGTGGCGAAAACGCCCCGGCGGTAGAGCGCCCGGCGCAGGTGCAGCAGGGCGCCGTGCAGCAGCGCCAGCGGCCACAGCGCGCGCGCCGCCGGTCCGCGGCCCTGCCAGATCCGGCGCAGGCGTGAGGTGCTCATGGCCCGGGCGCCCTGGCTCGTCATTCGCCAGCGGCGGCGGGCGAGCGGGTGGCGAAGGCGATGCGGGGCAGGCCGGCGCGGCGCGCCGCCTCCATCACCGAGACCACGGCCTGGTGCGGCGCGAGCGCGTCGGCGCTGATGACGACCACCGGCGCCGCGCCCGCGCTGGCCGCGGCGGCCAGCGCCTCGGCCAGCTGCGCGGGGCTGCTGCCGGCCAGCGCCTGGTGGTTGACGGCGTAGCGGCCGTCGGCGGCAACGGCGACGATGATCTCCGAGGGGCGCTCGCGCGGCGTCTCGGCGTCGGCCACCGGCAGGGTCACCTGCAGCTCGGTGAACTTGCTGTAGGTGGTGGTCAGCATCAGGAAGATGAGGATGACCAGCAGCACGTCGATGAACGGGATCAGGTTGATCTCGGGCTCATCCGTGGCGCGGCGGCGGAAGTTCATGTCACGGCAGGCGCACCAGGTGGCGCACGAAGCGCTCGGCGGCCAGTTCGAGGACGAGGACGTGGGCATCCACGCGGCTGCGGAAGTAGCGCCAGAAGATCAGCGCGGGAATGGCGACGATCAGGCCGAAGGCGGTGTTGTAGAGCGCCACCGAGATGCCATGGGCCAGCTGCGCCGGGTTGCCGGCGCCCGCCACGGCGCCGCTGCCGGCCTGGGCGCCGAAGATCTCGATCATGCCGACCACCGTGCCCAGCAGGCCCAGCAGGGGCGCGGCCGAGGCGATGGTGGCCAGGGCGCCCAGGTAGCGCTCCAGGCGCTGCAGGGCCGCGCGGCCCGCGCCCTCCAGGGTGGCGCGCAGCTCGGCTTCGGTGATGGAGGGGTGGGCGGCGCGGGCGCGCAGGCCGGCCGCCAGGACGGTGCCCAGCACCGAGCTTTCGGCCAGCTGGTCCACGGTCTCGGGCGTGGGGACGCCGCGCGCGGACACGGCAATGGCCTCGTCAAGCAGCTTCGGCGGGGCCACGCGGGCTGTCTTCAGGGCCACGAAACGCTCGAAAATCAGCGCCAGGGCCAGGATGGAGCACGCGATCAGCGGCCAGATCGGCCACCCCGCGGCTTGTATGATGGACAGCAACTCTCACTCCACTCATGTGCAAGGCAGCGCGCGATTATGGCGCAGCCGCGGCGGCACGGGCCACGCCGGGCCGGCCGCACTGCCAGGCTTTTTCTTCTGCCTTTCCTGTGGATAAGTTTGTGGGAAACCGCGTGGCCACGCACCGCCGCCCCGGCGAAGGCGACAGGATGAAACCCCCGCCATGCATGCCAAAAACCAAAAAAACACCGTGAAATCAATGCTTTGCAGCAGCGCTCGCAGTTTGTGCGTGAGCTTTCGCGCGCTGTGCGGCAGGGGCCGTACACCGGTCTGCCTGTGGACTATTGGCAAGTTGCAGCCGCGCGCGGCTGGGTGCCACCGTGGCTGATGGCCCGTCCCTGGCTGCCGCGCCGCACGTCTGGCAGGTCGGCGCGCTGTGCCGCGCCGTGGCCGACGCGCTGTCGGCGCGCTTCAACCCGGTGGCCGTGCGCGGCGAGATCACGGGCTTTTCCCGCGCGGCCAGCGGACACTGCTACTTCACCCTCAAGGACCGCGAAGGGCAGGTGCGCTGCGCCATGTTCCGCCGCGCCGCCCTGGCGCTGGACTTCGCGCCGCGCGACGGCGAGCTGGTCGAGGTGCAGGGTCGGCTGGGCGTCTATGAGGCCCGGGGCGACCTGCAGCTCATCGTCGAGCAGGTGCGCCGGGCCGGGCAGGGTGCGCTGTTCGAGGAGTTTTTGCGCCTGAAGGCCCGGCTGGAGGCAGAGGGTCTGTTCGATGCCGCGCGCAAGCGGCCCCTTGCCGCCATGCCGCGCGCCATTGGCATCGTGACCTCGGCGGGGGCGGCGGCGCTGCGCGACGTGGTCACGGCGCTGCGCCGGCGGGTGCCGCACATTCCGGTGGTGCTGGCGCCGGCACTGGTGCAGGGCGCTCTGGCCCCGGCATCGATCTGCGAGGCGCTATCGAAACTGTATCTGCTGGCCGAGCAGGGGCGCGAGCTGGCGCCCGAAAGCGCTACAAACATGCCTGAGACCCCGGCGATCGACGCCATCCTGCTCGTGCGCGGCGGCGGCTCCATCGAGGACCTCTGGGCCTTCAACGACGAGAGCGTGGCGCGCATGGTGGTGCAAAGCCCGGTGCCGCTCATCAGTGGCGTGGGGCACGAGACGGATTTCACCATCGCCGATTTTTGTGCCGACCTGCGCGCGCCCACGCCCACGGCCGCCGCCGAGCTGGTGGCCCAGCCGCGCGATCTGTGGCTGGGCGCCCTGGGGCTGCTGGGCGAGCAGCTGGCCGACGGCGTGCAGCGCCAGCTCGACCAGCGCCACCAGCGCCTGGACATGGCGGCGCAGCGGCTGGGACGCCCTTCCGGGCTGGTAGCGCGCCAGCAACTGGTCCTGGCGCGCCTGGCCCAGCGCATGCGGCACGGCGTGCTCCTGAAAACGGAGCGTCTGGCCCAGCAGCAGCAACGCTTTCGGGACGATATGCCAGAGCGATGGCAGCGCCAGCTCGCGCGGCAAGGCGAGACGCTTTCGCGCCTGGGGCTGCGTCTGCATCTGCTCGACCCGCAGCGCGTGCTCGAACGCGGCTACGCCTTGCTGACCGACGGGGCGGGCCGCCCGGTAACCGACCCGGCGAGCACCCGGCCGGGCGATGCGCTCACCGCCACTGTTGCGCGGGGCACGCTCGACCTGGTGGTCTCGCAGCGCCGCCTGCTGTAGGCGCAGGCCGCGCCCTCGCGGCGGCGGCCTACAGCGGCACATACCCTTCTTTTCCTACAATGGTCCGCTGCACCGCCAGCTCCGAGCCGGCGGCCCGCCCCACACCACCAAGAAGGATTCACCATGGAACACACCCTGCCTCCGCTGCCCTACGCCATCGACGCCCTGGCTCCGCACTACAGCCAGGAGACGCTGGAATACCACCATGGCAAGCACCACAAGGCCTACGTGGACAACCTGAACAACCTGCAAAAGGGCACCGAGTTCGAGAACATGACCCTGGAGGAGATCGTCAAGAACTCCAGCGGCGGCATCTACAACAACGCTGCCCAGACGTGGAACCACACCTTCTTCTGGAACTGCATGACACCCGGCGGCGGCGGCGAACCCTCGGGCGCCCTGGCCGATGCCATCCGCGCCAAGTGGGGCAGCTACGGTGCCTTCAAGGAAGCCTTCGTCAAGAGCGCGACGGGCAACTTCGGCTCGGGCTGGACGTGGCTGGTCAAGAAGAACGACGGCAGCGTGGACATCGTGAACATGGGCGCCGCCGGCACCCCGCTGACCACCGAGGACAACCCCGTCCTGACGGTGGACGTGTGGGAGCACGCCTATTACATCGACTACCGCAACCAGCGCCCCAAGTTCGTCGAAACCTTCTTCGACAAGCTGGTGAACTGGAAGTTTGCCGAGAGCAACTTCGCCTGACCCGCGGCGCGGCGCCTCTGTGGCGCCCGCTTGTCCGACCCCGGCCGCCAGGTCGGGGTTTTTTTTGGCCGGCGCCCAGAAGTTTACGGGTTAATACCTAGAATTTTTGCATTGCGGGACAGAGTTGCAAAAAACGGAACTTTTGACCTCCCGGTCACCGACAATCCGGGCCGTCGCCGCGCAGCCCACAGGCCAGTGCGGCCACACCCTTCCGATCCTGCGTTTTTGTTGACCTGAAAGACACGGATGAGCACCCAGCAACCCACCATCATCTACACCCTGACCGACGAGGCCCCGCGCCTGGCGACGGCCTCGCTTCTGCCCATCGTGCGTGCCTTCACCGCCCCGGCCGGCATCAACGTGGCCGAGAGCGACATCTCGGTGGCCGCGCGTATCCTGGGCGAGTTCCCGGACTATCTGAGCGATGAGCAGAAGGTGCCCAACAACCTGGCCGAGCTGGGCAAGAAGACGCTGCAGGCGGACGCCAACATCATCAAGCTGCCCAATATCAGCGCCTCGGTGGCGCAGCTCATGTCGGCCATCAAGGAGCTGCAGGACAAGGGCTATGCCATCCCCGATTTCCCCGAAGACCCCAAGACCGAGGAAGAAAAGGCCATCCGCGCGCGTTACAACAAGTGCATCGGTAGCGCCGTGAATCCGGTGCTGCGCGAGGGCAACTCCGACCGGCGGGCGCCCAAGGCCGTCAAGGAATACGCGCGCAAGCATCCGCACCACATGGCCGACTGGAGCCAGGCCTCGCGCAGCCACGTCTCGCACATGCACCACGGCGACTTCTACCATGGCGAGAAGTCCATGACGCTGGACCGCGCGCGCGACGTGAAGATGGAGCTGATCACCAGGAGCGGCAAGACCATCGTCCTCAAGCCCAAGGTCAGCCTGCTCGACCGCGAGGTCATCGACTCCATGTTCATGAGCAAGAAGGCGCTCCTGGAGTTCTATGAAAAGCAGATCGAGGACGCGCGCAAGACCGGTGTGATGTTCTCGCTGCACGTCAAGGCCACGATGATGAAGGTCTCGCACCCCATCGTGTTCGGCCACTGCGTGCGCATCTTCTACAAGGAAGCGTTCGAGAAGCACGCCAAGCTGTTCGAAGAGCTGGGCGTGAACGTAAACAACGGCATGGTCAACCTGTACGACAAGCTGGAAACGCTGCCCAGCGCCCAGCGCGAGGAAGTGCTGCGCGACCTGCACGCCTGCCACGAGAATCGTCCCGAGCTGGCCATGGTGGACTCGGCCAAGGGCATCACCAACTTCCACTCGCCCAACGACATCATCGTGGACGCCTCCATGCCCGCCATGATCCGTAACGGCGGCAAGATGTGGGGCCCGGACGGTCGCCTGAAGGACGTGAAGGCCGTGATGCCCGAGTCGACCTTTGCCCGCATCTACCAGGAGATGATCAACTTCTGCAAGTGGCACGGCGCGTTCGATCCGCGCACCATGGGCACCGTGCCCAACGTGGGCCTGATGGCCCAGCAGGCCGAGGAATACGGCAGCCACGACAAGACCTTCGAGATCCCCGAGGACGGCGTGGCCAACATCACCGACCTGAACACGGGCGAGGTGCTGATGAGCCAGAACGTGGAAGCCGGCGACATCTGGCGCATGTGCCAGACCAAGGACGCGGCCATTCGCGACTGGGTCAAGCTGGCCGTCACACGCGCGCGCAACTCGGGCATGCCGGTGGTGTTCTGGCTGGACGCCTACCGCCCGCACGAGAAAGAGCTCATCACCAAGGTGAAGATGTACCTGCACGAGCACGACACCACGGGCCTGGACATCCAGATCATGAGCCAGGTGCGCGCCATGCGCTACACGCTCGAGCGCGTGATCCGCGGCCAGGACACCATCAGCGCCACGGGCAACATCCTGCGCGACTACCTGACCGACCTGTTCCCCATCATGGAGCTGGGTACCAGCGCCAAGATGCTGTCCATCGTGCCGCTGATGGCCGGCGGTGGCATGTACGAGACGGGGGCCGGCGGCTCCGCCCCGAAGCACGTGCAGCAGCTGACGGAAGAAAACCACCTGCGCTGGGATTCGCTGGGCGAATTCCTGGCGCTGGCCGTTTCGCTGGAAGACCTGGGGATCAAGAACAACAACCCGCGCGCCAAGCTGCTGGCCCGCACGCTGGACGCCGCCACGGGCAAGCTGCTGGACAACAACAAGGGCCCGTCTCCGAAGACCGGCCAGCTGGACAACCGCGGCAGCCATTTCTACCTGGCCCTGTACTGGGCCCAGGAGCTGGCGGCGCAGACCGAGGACAAGGAGCTTGCCGCCCAGATCACGCCCCTGGCCAAGGCGCTGGCCGACAACGAGCAGAAGATCGTCGACGAGCTCAACGCCGTGCAGGGCCACCCCGTGGACATCGGCGGCTATTACGCCCCCGATCTGGACAAGCTGGAGGCTGTGATGCGCCCGAGCGCAACCTTCAATCAGGTGCTGCAGACCGTGGCATCCTGAGCATGAAAACAGGCCTCATCCCTTATGGGGCAAGGGCCTGTAGCTCCTGAAAAAAGAGCTGCCGCCAAGCCCGCAAGGGCCTTGGCGGCTTTTTTTGTCTCGCGCGAAGGCGCGGGGTAGCCCGCGCCCTTCAGCGTGCGCCGAAAGGCGTGCCGGTGAGCCTGGAGCCCGCCTTGAAGCCGCGCCGTGCAAACCAGCCCTGGTTCATCTCCAGCACGAAGCGCACCGGCCGGGCCGAGCAGTGCGAATCTTCGGACTGCGGCTGCATGTCGGCCAGGTTGACGATGGTGCCGTCGTCGGCGACGAAGGCGGCCGTCAGGGGCAGCAGGGTGTTCTTCATCCAGAAGCATTGCACGCCGGCCTGCTCGAAGACGAACAGCATGCCCTCATGTGCGGGCATGTCGCGGCGCAGCATCAGGCCGGTCTGGCGCTGCGCCGGGGCGCTGGCCACCTGGGCGTCGATGCGGTGCATGCCGGCGAAAAGCTCCACACGCGGCAGATCCAACTGCGGGCCGCCCTGGGCACCGGCCGCGGTGCAGCACAGCACCAGGGTGGCGGGCAGGGTGATGCGCGCACTGCGGCGCAGGCGGGCGGCCGCCCAGGCCAGGGCGCTCGGGACAGGGGCGAAGGAACAGCTCGGAAGACTCATGGGCTCGAAAGGGCTTCTGAAAAAAAGGCGCGGACACAAAAAAGCCCGCATGGCAGGCGCCATTGTGCGGGCTGGGGACCGGCGCAAGGCCGCGGGACGCGGGTCTGGCTCAGGCGTGCTGCGCGCCGTTCTTCTTGACGCGGCGCTTGGCAACCTTCTTGTGGCCGGCCTTGTGCGCGGACCGGGAGGCCGCCTTGGCATGCCGGGCGGCCGGTGCGGCAGCCGGAGCATCGACGGCGGCAGCCGGGCTGGAGGCTGCCATGGGGACGGCAGCGGGTGCCGGTTGCGTCTGGGCCTGCACGCCGGCAGCAAGCACCACGGCGGTCAGTGCGAGAAGAAGCTTTTTCATGATGCCGAATCCTTGGACGGGAAGAGAAAAGGTGAAGGGTGAAAAACATGGCGTCTTGTCGATGCCGCAATGGCATAACGTCATGCAAAACAGGCGCGTTGACAGCCGCGGAATAAAAACGTTGACCTAGAATTTGCCAGCCGCCGACCCGGCATGGGTCGGCGCCCTTTGTTTGTCCGCCTTTTCCCGGAGACCCCCGCGCATGAGCAGCTACCAGCACATCCAGGTGCCCGCCGACGGCCAGAAGATCACCGTCAACGCCGACATGACCCTGAATGTCCCCGACCAGCCCATCATTCCCTTCATCGAAGGCGACGGCACCGGGGTGGACATCACGCCGGTCATGATCCGCGTGGTGGACGCGGCCGTTGCCCGGGCCTACGGCGGCCGGCGTCAGATCCGCTGGATGGAGGTGTATGCCGGCGAAAAGTCCACGCGCGTCTATGGCCCGGACGTGTGGCTGCCCGAGGAGACGCTGCATGCCGTGCGCGACTACGTGGTCTCCATCAAGGGGCCGCTGACCACGCCCGTGGGCGGCGGCATCCGTTCGCTGAACGTGGCGCTGCGCCAGGAGCTGGACCTGTACGTGTGCCTGCGGCCCATCCAGTACTTCCGCGGCGTGCCGTCGCCCGTCAAGGAGCCGGAGAAGACCAACATGGTCATCTTCCGTGAGAACTCCGAGGACATCTACGCCGGCATCGAGTTCGAGGCGGAATCGGACAAGGCGCGCCGGCTGATCCAGATCCTGCAGGACGAGTTCGGCATCAGCAAGATCCGCTTCCCCGAGACCTCGGGCATCGGTGTCAAGCCCGTCTCGCGCGAGGGCACGGAGCGGCTGGTGCGCAAGGCCATCCAGTACGCCATCGACCACAACCGCCCGAGCGTCACCCTGGTGCACAAGGGCAACATCATGAAGTTCACCGAAGGGGCGTTCCGCGACTGGGGCTACGCCCTGGCCGCACGCGAGTTCGGCGCCGAGCTGATCGACGGCGGACCCTGGATGCGGCTGAAGAACCCGCACACGGGCCGCGAGATCACGATCAAGGACAGCATCGCCGACGCCTTTCTGCAGCAGATCCTGCTGCGCCCGGCCGAGTACAGCGTGATCGCCACGCTGAACCTGAACGGCGACTACGTCTCCGACGCGCTGGCGGCGCAGGTCGGCGGCATCGGCATCGCGCCGGGCGCCAATCTGTCGGACTCGGTGGCCATGTTCGAGGCCACGCACGGCACGGCGCCCAAGTACGCCGGCAAGGACTACGTCAACCCGGGCTCGGAGATCCTCTCGGCCGAGATGATGCTGCGCCACATGGGCTGGACGGAGGCCGCCGACCTGATCATCTCCTCGATGGAAAAAGCCATCCTGAGCAAGAAGGTGACCTATGACTTTGCGCGCCTGATGGAAGGCGCGACGCAGGTGAGCTGCTCGGGTTTCGGTCAGGTCATGATCGACCAGATGTAGGGTGTGCTGTCCGCGGCCCGCCAGGGCCGCGGCAATCCGGCAGAAACCCGCAAACACAGGCCAAGAAAAAAGGCCGTCCCGAAACATCGGGACGGCCTTTGATTTTGGCTCCTCAACCTGGGCTCGAACCAGGGACCTACGGATTAACAGTCCGGCGCTCTACCGACTGAGCTATTGAGGAATGTCGGTTGGTTATGCAAGCAGCCCTGTGCGATGGCAGGGTTGCCAAATTTTGGCTCCTCGACCTGGGCTCGAACCAGGGACCTACGGATTAACAGTCCGGCG
>NZ_DAMCAM010000064.1:0-16028 GCF_032059615.1 Melaminivora sp.
GCTACATCCTGCCCGGCCTGGGCGACGCGGGCGACCGCATCTTCGGCACCAAATAAGCGCACCGCATCACGGCACGACCTGCCCCACCGTTGCCGACGGCTCGGCCGGCTCGGGGGGGGGCACCGGGGACGGCGCGACGGGCGCGGCGCCCGTCGTCCCCCGCCAGCTGGCTGTCAGGTCGTCCGCCATCGCCTGCAGCAGGCGCAGCTCGCGCGGGTCGAACGCGCGCGGGCGCGTGTCCATCAGGCACAGGGCGCCCAGCACATGGCCGGCGTCGTCGCGCAGCGGCGCGCCGGCATAAAAGCGCACGCCGCGCTCGCGCAGCACCGGGTTACCGGCAAAGCGCGCGTCGCGCCCCACGTCGGCCACCACCATGGGCTGGCCCTGCGCCACCACGTGGGCGCAGGGCGACAGGCGCCGCGGCGTGCTGGCCTGCCGGCCTTCGTCCTCCTCGCCCTCCTGCACCTGGGGGCCGTCCGACGAGGCCACCAGCCGGCCATAACTGCACAGCGCCTGCTGCGTGTCGCTGTCCACCAGCGAGACCATGGCCTGCTGCACGTCAAAGATGTCGGCGGCGCGCTTGGCCGTGTGCAGGCAGACCTGGCGCACCTCGGCGCTGCCCAACACGCCGCTGGCCCGCAGGGCCTGGACGCGCGCCGCGTCGTCCTTGGGGATGGGCGCCTCCTCGAAGCCCTCGCCCAGGCGCAGGCCCTGCAGCTCGCCCACGCGCGCCAGCGTCTCGGCCAGGGTCAGCGTCACCACGTCGGCGCCCAGCGGCCGGGCCGCGTCCTGCTCCACCGGCTCCAGCAGCTCGCCCCACAGCGCCAGCACGATGCGCACGCGCGGCCAGCGCCGCTGCAGGCGTCGGCAGAAGTGGCGCGCCGCCGCCACCGGGTCGGGCGCCAGCCACACCACGCACACGACCTGCACGCCGTCCAGCGCCAGGCTGTCCAGGTGCTCGGCCGTGAGCGCACCGAAGGCGCGCGTCTGCGTGGACCAGCCCTGCAGGGCCAGTGCGTGGGCCGCCATGCGGGCGGCGATGTGGTCCAGCTCCCACTTGCCGCCCAGGCACACGATGGAGCCGTGCGCGGCGTCCATGGCGGCGGCCACGGGAGCGGGCGGGGGGTATTGCTCCTGCAGGTCGTCGAGCAGCTCGTCCATGCCCTGGAACAGGCGCAGCCGGTGCTCGGGCGTGGCCACGCGCATGTGGTCGCCCATGGCCATGCGCAGCACCGGTAGCGCCACCTGGCCATAGAACGCCGGCACCGAGCCCTTGAACTGATCGATCTGCGCCGCGCTCAGCTCGATGGCCTCTTCCGGGTCGCCGGCCAGCAGGCGCTGATAGATGCGCGTGGGCTCGTCCAGCACGGGCTGGCTGCCCAGCAGAATGTCCAGGAAGGCCAGCTGCGGCAGGTAGCGGCCGATGACCAGCAGGCATACGGTAAGCGGGGTGGACATGATCAGCCCCACCGGCCCCCACAGCGTCGCCCAGAAGGTGGCCGCGACGATCAGCGACAGGATGGACAGCCCGGTGCTGGCGCCATATAGCCAGGGCTCGATGATGTTGTTGCTGATCAGCTCCAGCACCAGGATCAGGCCGATGGTCCACATCACCAGGCTCCAGCCCGGGTGCACGGCAAAGGCGAGAGTCACCGGAAACAGAGCCGCGACGAAGGCCCCGACATAGGGCACGAAGCGCATCAGCCCGGCCAGCGCCCCCCACAGGAAGGCCCCCGGCACGCCAATGGCCCACAGGCCCAGCGCCATCGGTATGCCGTAGCTGACGTTCACCGTCAGCTGCATGATGAGGTAGCGCGATATGCGCGCGCCCGCCTCGTCCATGGCGTCGGTGGCGCGATGCAGGTTGCCGCCCAGCAGGCGCAGCAGCCGGTCGCGCAGGTCCACGCGGTCGAGCAGGATGAAGATGACGAAGACCAGCACCAGGCCGGCGTCGGTGGCCGGGCGCTTGAGCGCGTCGAACGCCGCCAGCGCCTGCTGCGCGGGGGTCAGCTCGCGCGGCTGCACCTGCACCTGCTGCACCGCCCTACCCTGGCCGGGCGTGGCGCGGCGCGGCGGCGTGGCCGCCTCCACTTCGCTTTGTACGATGTCCAGAGTGCGCTTGGCGCCCTCGAACATGCCGGGGGCGCGCAGCTGCTGCGCCAGGCTGCGCAGCTTTTTGCGGATGGTGTTCTGGTAGGAGGGCAGCTGCTCGCTGAGCACGCGCGCCTCGTTGGTGACGAACACCGCCGTCACCCCCAGCACCGACAGCGTGGCCGCCACCACCAGCAGCACCGCGGCCAGGCGCGGTATGCCCACGCGCTTGAGGCGCACCACCAGCGGATCGAGCACGAAGCTCAGGAGGAAGGCCAGCGCCAGCGGCACCAGGATGGTGCGGCCCGTGTAGAGGCCCAGGATGATGAGCGCCGCGATGACCAGCCCGGCCATGAAGCGCAGGCTGGGCACCAGGCTCATCAAGGTCAGTGCCTCGCGGCCGGGCGCCCCGGCCGCTGGCGCGGGCGCGCTGGCGCCGGGAGGGGGTTCGCTGCGGGGCATGCTGGGCTTTTCTCTGGGGGAATCCAGGCGATTGTCCGCAGCCGCCCGGCGCGGTGGCTGTAGGTCAAGGCGCGCTGCTGCCTACGGCCAAGGACCCAAGGCCCGGGCGGCGGCTTACTGCATCTCGGGCGCCAGGGCTTCGGCCCAGTCGTAGAGCGCTTCCAGGATGGCCTGGCCGCGCTCGTCGGCCTGCTCGGCCAGGCTGTCCAGGCGTTCGGACAGGGTATCGAACGTAAGCCCTCCGCCCTGACCCTGCAGCAGCACGGCGGCGCGGTGCGCCTCCCAGCGCTGGCGCTCGGCCGCGCCCAGGGTTTCCGGAAAGTTGCGCGCGCGGTAGCGCCACACCAGCTCGGCCAGGCGCGGGTCGTCGAACCCCGGACGGGCCAGCGCCAGCTCGTCGGCAGGCAGCTCGCGCAGGCGCTGCAGGCGGCGCCGGTCCTCGTTGCCGACGAAGCCGCCGTACAGGTCCTGGTCCACGTCGAGGGCCTGCGCCTGCGCCCCGCGCTCGAACACTGCCGCCCAGGTCGCGCTCATGTCGGGCAGGCCGCGTGCTGCCTCGGCGTGGCGCGCGGCCTGCACCAGGTCGATGCCCCAGCGGCCGGCCAGCTGCGGCGTGAGCGTGTTCAGGTTGCCCACCACCATGGGCGATTTGTTCAGGTGCACCGACTTGACCGGCAGCCGGCTCACCCCCTCAGGCAGCTCGGCCGCGCGGGTGAACAGGCGCAGGCGCAGAGTTTCCACGTCCAGGTCGGCAAGGCCCGCGGGGTCGTGCGCCAGGTCCCAGGCCAGCAGTTCATTGCGGTTGGTCGGGTGGCTGGCCAGGGGCCACATCAGCGCCAGGCAGCCGCGCTCGGTGCCGAACATGCCCGAGACGTGCAGGAAGGGCCGCGCCGTGTCGGCCGTGGCGGGCAGGCGCAGCTCGGCGGCCACGCGGTCTTTTTTGTGCAGCGACAGCGCATAGTCGAACAGTCGCGGCTGGTGCTCGCGGATCAGCCGCGCCAGGGCGATGGTGGCGCGCACGTCCGACAGCGCATCGTGCGCCGCCTCGTGGGCCAAGCCATTGGCGCGGGTGAGCAGTTCCAGTCTGAAGCTGGGCCGCCCGTCTTCGCCGGTGGGCCAGACGATGCCGTCCGGGCGCAGCGCGTAGGCCAGGCGCACGACGTCCAGCAGGTCCCAGCGACCGCACTGGTTCTGCCACTCGCGGGCGTAGGGGTCGAGCAGGTTGCGCCAGAACAGGAAGCGCGTGACCTCGTCGTCGAAGCGGATGGTGTTGTAGCCCACCCCGATGGTGCCGGGCAGGGCCATCTCGGCCTCGATGCGCCGGGCGAACTCGTGCTCGGGCACGCCGCGCTCCAGGCACAGCTGCGGGGTGATGCCGGTGATCAGGCAGGCCTCGGGCTCGGGCAGATAGTCGGTGGCCGGGCGGCAGTAGAGCATCAGGGGCGAGCCGATCTCGTTGAGCTCGGCGTCGGTGCGGATGGCGGCGAACTGCGCCGGTCGGTCGCGGCGCGGCTGGGCGCCGAAGGTTTCGTAGTCGTGCCAGAGGAAGGTGTGCATGGGCAGGAAAAAAAACACTGGCCGCCCGTACCGGGCGCAGTTGTCTGGCGAGTATGCCCGCGCGGCGCCGGCACAATCGGCGCCCATGCACCGCTCCCAAACCCTGCTCCCGCCTCCCCTTCGCCTCGCCGCCGGCTGCCTTGCGCTGGCGGGCCTGAACGCCATGCTGGGCTGCGCCGCCAGCGCACCCGCCGCGCCACCGGCGGTGCCCCTGCCGGCGCTGCAGGGGCCTGCGGCCGCCGCGGCCCTGCCGGCGCCCGCCCTGCTGCCGGTGGCGGCCCCGCCCGCACGCACCGAGGCCGCGGCCCCCGCGCCGGCTTCGGCCGGGGTGCGGGCACCCGCCCGGGCGCCTCTGGACGCGGCGGGCTTTCGCGCCTGGGTGGAGGCTTTCGCACCCACGGCGCAGGGCGCCGGCATCGGCGCCGCGACGGTGCACGCCACGCTGGGCCAGGCGCAGTTCCTGCCGCAGGTGCTGCAGCTCGACCGGGCCCAGCCGGAGTTCACACGCCCGCCCTGGGCCTATCTGGACAGCGCCCTGTCGCGCGAACGCGTGGCCGAAGGGCGCAGCCAGCGCCGCGCCAACGCCCGGGCGCTGGACGCGGCGGCGGCGCGCTACGGCGTGCCGGCCAGCATCGTCACCGCCATCTGGGGCATGGAGAGCGACTACGGCCGCAACTTCGGCAACTTCCGCACCATCGATGCCCTGGCCACGCTGGCCTATGAAGGCCGGCGCCGCGAGTGGGCCAGCCGCGAGCTGCTGGCGGCCATGCGCATCGTGGAGTCGGGCGAGATCGCGGCCGACGCCCTGATCGGCTCCTGGGCCGGGGCCATGGGGCACACGCAGTTCCTGCCCTCGGTGTTCCTGGCCCACGCGGTGGATGCCGACGGCGACGGCCGGCGCGACATCTGGCGCAGCATTCCGGACGTGGTCGCCTCCACGGCCAACTTCCTCGCGCATTCGGGCTGGACACCGGGTGAGCCCTGGGGCGTGGAGGTGCGGCTGCCCGAGGGCTTCGACTACGCCCGCGCCGAGCTGAGCGTGCGCCAGGACAGCAGCGCCTGGGCCGCCGAAGGCGTGCGCCCCACGGGCGCGGGCACGCTGCCGGCGCTGGCCGGCGCATCGGTGCTGGCGCCTGCCGGCGCGCGCGGCCCCGCCGTGCTGGTGGGCAGCAATTTCCGCGCGCTGCTGCGCTACAACAACTCCAACAGCTACGCTCTAGCGGTGGGGCTGCTGGCGCGCCAGATCGACGGCGGCACGGGCCTGCAGGCACCCTGGCCGCGCGACTTGAAGCCGCTGTCGCGCACCGAGGTGCGCCAGCTGCAGGAAGAGCTGAATGCGCGCGGCCTGGACGTGGGCGAAGCCGACGGCGTGCTGGGCCCGGCCACGCGCGCCGGCGTGCGTCGCCTGCAGCAGAGCCTGCGCCTGCCCGCCGACGGCTTTGCCACGCGCGAACTGCTGCTGAAGCTGCCCGGACGTTGACGCAATGCTCCCAGTTGCATAGCTATGCCTCCAGCACTGGCGCCGGGAAACGGCGTTTTTTCATAAAAAAACCGCAGCGACTGCTGCGGTCTTTCGTGGTGGCCGAAGGGCCTGGGAGCCCTTCAGTCGCCCCTCAGTTGCCCATCAGTCGGCCGTGGCCTCTTCCGGCTCGGCCGGCTCGGCCTTGGCGCCGCGCTCCTTCCTGGGCAGCGCCTGGATGTCCAGCTTGACCTCGGCCGTTTCGGTGCCCTTGTCGTCGGTGCTGGACTCGATGTCCACCGACAGGCGACCGCCGTCGGTAAGCCGGCCAAAGAGCAGTTCGTCGGCCAGCGCCTTGCGGATCATGTCCTGGATCAAGCGCTGCATCGGGCGCGCGCCCATCAGCGGATCGAAGCCCTTCTTGGCGAGGTGCTTGCGCAGCGGGTCGCTGAAGGTGACTTCGACCTTCTTCTCGGCCAGCTGGGTTTCCAGTTGCAGCAGGAACTTGTCCACCACGCGCAGGATGACCTGCTCGTCCAGCGCCTTGAAGTTCACGATCGCGTCCAGGCGGTTCCTGAACTCGGGCGTGAACAGGCGCTTGATGTCGGCCATTTCGTCGCCCGCCTGGCGCGGGTTGGTGAAGCCGATGGTCGCCTTGTTCATGGTCTCGGCGCCGGCGTTGGTCGTCATGATCAGGATGACGTTGCGGAAATCCGCCTTGCGGCCGTTGTTGTCCGTCAGCGTGCCGTGGTCCATGACCTGCAGCAGCACGTTGAAGATGTCCGGGTGCGCCTTCTCCATCTCGTCGAGCAGCAGCACCGAGTGCGGCTTCTTGGTGACCGCCTCGGTCAGCAGGCCGCCCTGGTCGAAGCCCACGTAGCCCGGGGGCGCGCCGATCAGGCGGCTCACGGCGTGGCGCTCCATGTACTCGGACATGTCGAAGCGGATCAGGTCCACGCCCATGATGTAGGCGAGCTGCTTGGCCGCTTCGGTCTTGCCCACGCCCGTGGGGCCGGAGAACAGGAAGGAGCCGATCGGCTTGTCGCCCTTGCCCAGGCCCGAGCGCGCCATCTTCACGGCGGCGGCCAGCACCTCCAGCGCCTTGTCCTGGCCGAAGACCACGCTCTTCAAGTCACGCTCGAGCGTCTGCAGCTTGCTGCGGTCGTCGTTGCTGACGTTGGCGGGCGGGATGCGGGCGATCTTCGCCACGATCTCCTCGATCTCGCCCTTGCCGATGGTCTTCTTACGCTTGGATGGCGTCAGGATGCGCTGCGCGGCGCCGGCCTCGTCGATCACGTCGATGGCCTTGTCGGGCAGGTGGCGGTCGTTGATGTACTTGGCCGACAGCTCGGCTGCGGCCTGCAGCGCGGCGGCGGCGTACTTGACGCTGTGGTGCTCCTCGAAGCGCGATTTCAGGCCCTTCAGGATGTCGATGGTCTCGGCCACCGTGGGCTCGACCACGTCCACCTTCTGGAAGCGCCGCGACAGCGCCGCGTCTTTTTCGAAGATGCCGCGGTACTCGGTGAAGGTGGTGGCGCCAATGCACTTGAGCTGGCCCGAAGACAGCGCAGGCTTGAGCAGGTTGGACGCATCGAGCGTGCCGCCCGAGGCGGCGCCGGCGCCGATCAGCGTGTGGATCTCGTCGATGAACAGCACCGCGTTGGGCTTGTCCTTGAGGCTCTTCAAGACGCCCTTCAAGCGCTGCTCGAAGTCGCCGCGGTACTTGGTGCCGGCCAAGAGCGCGCCCATGTCGAGCGAATACACGGTGGCTTCGGCCAGGATCTCCGGCACGTCGCCCTGGGTGATGCGCCAGGCCAGGCCTTCGGCGATGGCGGTCTTGCCCACGCCGGCCTCGCCCACCAGCAGCGGGTTGTTCTTGCGCCGGCGGCACAGGATCTGGATGGTGCGCTCGACCTCGTAGTTGCGTCCGATCAGCGGGTCGATGCGCCCGTCCTTGGCGGCCTGGTTGAGGTTTTGCGTGTATTGCTCCAGCGGCGAGGCCTTCTCGCTGCGCTCGCCCTGCGTGCCCTCCTCGGCCTCGGCCTGGGTTTCGGGCTTGGCGGGCTCGGCGCTCTCGCCCTTCCTGATGCCGTGGGCGATGAAGTTGACCACGTCCAGGCGCGTGACGCCCTGCTGGTGCAGGTAGTAGACGGCGTGCGAGTCCTTCTCGCCATAGATGGCGACCAGCACGTTGGCGCCGGTCACTTCCTTCTTGCCGTTGCCGGTGGACTGCACGTGCATGATGGCGCGCTGGATGACGCGCTGGAAGCCCAGCGTGGGCTGGGTATCCACCTCGTCGGTGCCGGCCACCTGCGGGGTGTTGTCCTTGATGAAGTTGGTCAGCGATGCGCGCAGGTCGTCAAGGTTTGCGGCGCACGCGCGCAGCACCTCGGCTGCGCTGGGGTTATCGAGCAATGCAAGCAGCAGATGCTCCACGGTGATGAACTCGTGGCGCTGCTGACGGGCCTCGACGAAGGCCATGTGCAAGCTGACTTCCAGTTCCTGGGCAATCATGTGAGAACTCCTTTGTGCTTGCGCTTGTGGGCTTGTGGAATCGACTGTAGTTCGGGTGCAAAAGCCTGTTATTCAACGGGCTCACTCAGGCATTGCAAAGGATGGCCTGCCTGGCGGGCCGCGTCGAGCACCTGCTCCACCTTCGTGGCGGCGACGTCACGGGAATAGACCCCGCACACGCCTTTTCCGTCGAGGTGAATCTTGAGCATGATGCGCGTGGCCGCTTCGCGATCCTTGTTGAAGAACTCCTGTAGGACCACGACCACGAACTCCATCGGTGTGTAGTCGTCGTTGAGCATGACGACCTGGTACATCTGCGGCGGCTGGGTTTTCTGGGGCCGCCGCTCCAGGACGACCGAGTCGCCGCTGTCGCGGGACGGGGCCTGCGGCCGCGCCGGAGGCTGCGGGGGGGGAAGGGTTGCCATGAAATTCATTCTAGCGAGCGGCCCGCTGACGCGGACCCAAGGCAATTGGCGCCGAAACGGCGTTTTTCAAGCAATCTCGGCCTGCTCGTACACCACGTTCACGTGGCCCGTGCCGGCTTGTGCAGTCCAGGCCGCGAGCGCCGCGTCGCAGGGGTAGAAGCGGCTGCCGTCGCCCAGCTGCAGCTCGGCCGTGGCCTGGCCCTCGGGTGTGCTGCACACCAGGCTCAGGCGTACGCGCAGGCCGTGGCTCAGCACCTCGCCGTGCGCGGTCTCCTCGCGCCGGGGCGGGTAAGCGCGCACGATGGCGGCCACGTCCGGCTGCACCGGCCCGGCCACGTGCAGGTAGCGGCCAAAGCGCGCGCGCGCGTCCGCCAGCCCCCACACCTGCTGGACCTTCAGGCGCAGGCCGCCGCTGAAATGGTCGAGCTGCAGGCGCCCCTGGGCCACCACGAACTCGTCGTCGCGCAAAAGCGCCCCGGCCGCAGTAATGACCGCCTCGTCGGCTGAGGCCTCGATGGCGCCGGAGCGGTCCTCCAGCTTGAACAGCGCCAGCCGGCCGCGCTGGCCGTTGATGGTGCGAAAGTCGCTCACGATGCCGGCCACGGCCTGGGGCTCGCGGCTGTCAGCCAGCTCGCCGATGGGCGTGCGCACGAAGCGGCGCACCTCGGGCTCGACCTCGTCGAACAGGTGGCCCGAGAGATAGAAGCCCACGGCGGCCTTCTCCTGCATGAGCCGCTCGCGCACGCCCCAGGGGGGAGCGGTGGCCAGCTCGGGCTCCTGGGTGCTGGAGCCGACCGCGTCCTCGCCCATCATGTCGAACAGGCCGCCCTGGTTGGCGTTGGCCAGCTGCGCGTTGGCGAAATCGAAGGCCCGGTCGATGGAGGCGACGAGCTGCGCGCGGTCCTCGTGCAGACGGTCGAAGGCGCCGGCCTTGATGAGCGCCTCCACGGTGCGCTTGTTGATGCGCGTGCGATCCACGCGCACGCAGAAGTCGTACAGGCTGGCGAACGGCCCGCAGACGTCGGCCCGGGGGCCCACGCCCCGCCCTTCGCGCGCGGCGATGATGGCTTCGATGGCCTGCTGGCCCGTGCCCTTGACGGCGCCCAGGCCATAGCGGATGACCTGGTCGGTCACGGGCTCGAAACGGTAGCCGCCGCGGTTGATGTCGGGCGGCTCGAAGCGGATGCCGAAGTGCTTGACCGCGTCCTCGTACAGCACCTTGAGCTTGTCCGTGTCGTCCATTTCCACGGTCATGTTGGCGCAGTAGAACTCGGCCGTGTAGTGCACCTTCAGCCAGCCCGTGTGATAGGCCAGCAGCGAATAGGCGGCGGCGTGCGACTTGTTGAAGCCGTAGCCGGCAAACTTCTCCATCAGGTCGAAGACCTCGTCGGCCTGGGCCTCGCCGATGCCCTTCTCGGCCGCGCCCTTGCGGAACAGCTCGCGGTGCTCGGCCATCTCCTCGGGCTTCTTCTTGCCCATGGCGCGGCGCAGCATGTCGGCGCCGCCCAGGCTGTAGCCGCCCAGCACCTGGGCGGTCTGCATGACCTGCTCCTGGTAGACCATGATGCCGTAGGTCTCCGACAGCACCGGCTCGACCAGCGGGTGCGGATATTCCACCACCTCCTTGCCGTGTTTGCGGTTCACGAAGCTGGGGATCAAATCCATGGGGCCCGGGCGGTACAGGGCGTTGAGCGCGATCAGGTCCTCCAGCCGGCTCGGGCGCGCCTCTTTCAGCATGCCCTGCATGCCGCGGCTTTCGAACTGGAACACTGCCTCGGTGCGGCCATCGGCAAACAGCCGGTAGGTGCGCGCGTCGTCCAGCGGCACGTTCTCGAAGCAGAAATCCTCCTGACCCTTGTGGCGCCGCTGGATGAGCCCCCGCGCGATCTCCAGGATGGTCAGCGTGGCCAGGCCCAGAAAGTCGAACTTCACCAGGCCGATGGCCTCGACGTCGTCCTTGTCGTACTGGCTCACCGCCGACTCGCTGCCGGGCTGCTGGTAGAGCGGGCAAAAATCGGTCAGCTTGCCCGGCGCGATCAGCACGCCCCCGGCGTGCATGCCGATGTTGCGCGTCATGCCCTCGAGCTTTTGCGCCATCTCGATGATGGTGCGCACGTCCTCTTCCTTGCGCACGCGCTCGTACAGCTGCGGCTCGAGCTCCAGGGCGTAGTTGTTCTTGTCGCCGTCCTTCTTCACCTCGGGCGGATAGGCCAGGGTGTAGGTCTGGCCGGGTTTGCCGGGTACCAGTTTCGAGATGCCGTCGCAGAACATGTAGCTCATGTCCATGACGCGGCCCACGTCGCGGATCGCCGCCTTGGCCGCCATGGTGCCGAAGGTGGCGATCTGGCTCACCGCCTCCTTGCCGTACTTGTCCTTGACGTAGTCGATGACGCGGTCGCGGTTGGACTGGCAGAAATCGATGTCGAAGTCGGGCATGGACACCCGCTCCGGATTCAGGAAGCGCTCGAACAGCAGGTTGTACTGCAGCGGATCGAGGTCGGTGATCTTCAGCGCATACGCCACCAGCGAGCCCGCGCCCGAGCCCCGGCCCGGCCCCACCGGACAGCCGTTGGCCTTGGCCCACTGGATGAAGTCCCCCACGATCAGGAAGTAGCCGGGAAAGCCCATGTTGACGATGGTGCCGAGCTCGAACTCCAGCCGCTGCTCGTAGCGCGGGCGCTGGCGCTCGCGCTCGGCCGCGTCGGGGTACAGATGCGCCAGGCGCTCCTGCAGGCCCTCGTGCGAGGATTGGCGGAAATAGTCCTCGATGGGCATGCCGCCCGGCGTCGGAAAGTGCGGCAGCTGGGGCTTGCCCAGCACCAGCGTCAGATTGCAGCGGCGCGCGATTTCCCCGCTGTTGGCCAGGGCCGAGGGCAGGTCGGCGAACAGCTCGCGCATCTCGGCGGCGGTCTTGAAATGCTGCTCGCGCGTGAAGCGGCGCACGCGACGCGGGTTGGCCAGGATCTCGCCCTCGGCAATGCACACGCGGGCCTCGTGCGCGTCGTAGTCGTCCGCGGTGATGAACTGGATGGGGTGCGTGGCCACCACCGGCAGCGCCAGCCGCGCGGCCAGCGGCACGGCCGCCGCCACGTGGGCCTCGTCGTCGGCGCGGCCAGCGCGCTGCAGCTCAATGTAGAAGCGCCCGGGAAAAAACGCCGCCAGGCGCAGCGCGCAGGCCTCGGCGGCCTCGCCTGCGCCCTTCATGAGCGCCTGCCCTACAGGCCCGGCCTGCGCGCCGGACAGCACGATCAGGCCGGCGCCCAGTTCCCCGAGCCAGTCCCAGGTGCACAGCGGCAGGTCGCGCACCACGTTGCGCGTCCAGGCACGCGCCAGCAGCTCGCACAGGTTCAGGTAGCCCTGGCGATCCTGCGCCAGCAGGAGCAGGCGCGGGGCGGGAGCGCCCGCTTCGCCCTCGAGCGTGACTTCTGCGCCGATCAGGGGCTTGACGCCCTTGCCGCGCCCCTCACGATAGAACTTGATGGCACCGAACAGATTGTTCAGGTCGGTGATCGCCATGGCGGGCTGGCCATCGGCGGCCGCGGCCTTGATGATTTCACCGATACGGACGGTGCCGTCCACGACGGAAAACTCGGTGTGCAGGCGCAGGTGAACGAACATCGGGCGATTGTAGAAACCCCGCCATGCCCGCGTCGGAGGCTGGCACATCCTCAATACAATGCACCGTTTCGCCATGCCGGCGCCTGCTGGCGCGCATGGCCGAGGGCCGAAGCCGGCCCCGTCGTCCTCACTGCCCGAGAGCTGCCATGCCGCGTTTTTCACCGACCCTGATGCCCGCCCTGCTGGCCGCCGCCGTGCTGGCCGCCTGCTCCAGCACCACCGAAGACAAGACGGCCGGCTGGAGCCCGGACAAGATCTACTCCGAGGCGCGCGACGAGCTGAGCGGCGGCGCCTACGACAAGGCGGTGCCCCTGCTGGAGAAGTTGGAGGGCCGCGCCGCCGGCACGCCCCTGGCCCAGCAGGCGCAGCTGGAGAAGGCCTACGCCCAGTACAAGGGCGGCGAGAAGGCCCAGGCGATTGCCACGCTGGACCGCTTCATGAAGCTGCACCCGGCCAGCCCCGCCTACGACTACGCGCTCTACCTGAAGGGCGTGGTCAACTTCAATGACGACCTCGGGCTGTTCTCCTGGGTCTCGCGCCAGGACCTGTCCGAGCGCGACCAGAAGGCCGCCAAGGACTCGTACGAGGCCTTCCGCGAACTGGTCACACGCTTTCCCGAGTCGCGCTACACGCCCGATGCACGCCAGCGCATGACCTACATCGTCAATTCGCTGGCCCAGTACGAAGTGCACGTGGCGCGCTACTACTTCGAGCGCGGCGCCTACGTGGCCGCCGTCGGCCGGGCGCAGAGCGCCATCGCCGAGTACAAGGACGTGCCGGCGACCGAAGAGGCGCTCTACATCCTGGTGCGCTCCTACGACGCGCTGGACATGCCGCAGCTGCGCGACGACGCCCGCCGCGTGCTGCTGGCCTCCTACCCCCAGACGACGCTGCTGCAACAGGGCTTTCGCGCCAAGAAGGACCCGTGGTGGAAGCTCTGGTGAGCAGATGCCCAGGCTTCTGACCCCCCTCCGACCCTGGTAACCAGGGTCTCCCAGGAAGAGTGCCCGCCTGAACGGACGAGCCTTCAGGGCTGCACGTCTCCTGGGGCTGGAGCCGGCAGCGGCGCGGGCGGCGTCCTGCCGGCGGCCGCATCCTCGGCGCGGCGGCGCTCGTACGCCTGGCGGCGCTGCCGGGCCCTCTCCTGCTTGGCCTCGAACCGCTCACGCGCCCGGGCGCCTTGCTCGGCTTCGGCCTGCCGCTCTGCCTCGCTGATGGCGGGGCGCTCGCGCGCAGCACGCGGCCGGCCTGCAGGCGGGGTGCTGCGCACCGTGCCGGGGCGAGCCGCCTGACTGGCCGGCCCGGTCGTTGGCTTCTCTGACTGCGCACCGTCGGTCCGGGCTGCATCCGGCGCCGCACGCGGAACCTCCCGGGCCGCTGCGGGCGCCGGCTCCCCCGGCTTCTTCTCGGCGCCGGCCTGCTGACGCCGCTCGGCCTTGTCGCGGCGCAGGGCGTCGTCGATGTGCAGCTGCTCCTGGCGCAGCACCTCCTCCTGCGCTCTGGCATCGGCGCGCACGCGCCGCAGGCAGTCGTTGACGGCAAAGCGCTGGTAGCAGGCGGCCTCCTGCCGGGCCAGCCCGGCCTGCACCGCGTCACGCTCGGCCTGCAGCTCGGCGCGGCGCGCCTGTTGGCGGGCCGCCAGGTCGGCGGCCGGGTCCGCCCCTTGCGCAGTCTGGGCCCGGGCGGCCGGCAGGGCCGCCACGGCCCCGGCAAGCAGCCCGGCCCGCAGGGCCACCCCCAGCCACCCTTGCGGGCGGGCGCGAGGAAAGGACCGGGGCCAGGCACCCATGGTCAGGTCAGCCCCGTATCGACCACCCGGCGCTCCAGCGCCAGGTATTCGTGCGACTGCATCTCCTGCAGCCGCGAGACGGTGCGCGGAAACTCGTGCGCCAGGGGCCCTTCGGTGTAGAGCTCCTCGGGCGGCACGGCGGCCGACAGGATCAGCTTGACGCGCCGGTCGTAGAGCACGTCCACCAGCCAGGTGAAGCGCCGCGCGGGCGAGGCCATGTTGACCGGCATGTGCGGCACGTTGGACAGCAGCACGGTGTGGAACTGCGAGGCGATCTCCAGGTAGTCGTTCTGCGAGCGCGGGCCCATGCACAGCTCGCGAAAATCGAACCAGACCACGCCTCCCGCCCGCCGCAGCGTGCGGATCTCGCGCGCCTCGATGTGCAACACCGGGTCCTCGTCGCGGCCCGAGGCCAACAGGTCGAACGTCCGGGCCATGGCGGCCTCGGCCTCGGGGCCGAGCGGACAGTGGTAGAGCTGCGCGTTCTCCAGCGTGCGGCGCCGGTAGTCGGTGCCGTTGTCCACGTTGACCACCTCCATGCGCTCATTGAGCAGGGCGATGGCCGGCAGGATGCGGTCGCGGTGCAGGCCGTCGGGGTACAGGTCGTCGGGTCGGAAGTTGGACGTGGTCACGAAACCCACCCCGTTGTCCCACAGCGCCACCAGCAGGCGGTGCAGGATCATGGCGTCGGTGATATCGGCGACGTGAAACTCGTCGAAGCAGATCAGCTTGTAGCGGCGGGCGATGCGCGCGCCCAGCACATCCAGCGGGTTCTGCTGGCCCTGCAGCACGGCCAGCTCGCGATGCACCTCGCGCATGAATTCGTGGAAATGCAGGCGCACCTTGCGCTTCAGGGGGACGGCGTCGAAGAAGCAATCCATCAGAAAGCTCTTGCCGCGCCCCACGCCGCCGTACATGTACACGCCCTGGGGGATGTCCGGGCGGTGGATCAGTTTCTTCAGCGCGTTGGAGCGGCGCTGCTTGTAGGCGCCCCATTCCTGCGCGCAGCGCTCCAGAGCGTCCACGGCGCGCAGCTGCGCCGGGTCGCTCGAAAAGCCCTTGGCGGCGAGCTCCGCCTCATAGGCCTGCCTGACTGTCACCGGGAGTCCTTGCTTTGATTTTCATAGCTGCAAGCCCTTGCTGGGCAAGGGCTTGAGCCATATTTGATAGTCATTTGGACACCGCGACGATGCGCAGCGCCGGCCACGCACCGGGCGGCCACGCGGCCTCAGAAGTTCAGCGTGCGCTTGTCCACGGCCAGCGCGGCTTCCTTGGTTGCCTCCGACAGCGACGGGTGCGCGTGGCAGATGCGCGCGATGTCCTCGCTGCTGGCCTTGAACTCCATGGCTACCACGGCCTCGGCGATCAGCTCGCTGACCATCGGGCCGACCATGTGCACGCCCAGGATCTCGTCGGTCTCGGCATCGGCCAGGAACTTCACCATGCCGGTGGTGTCGCCCAGGGCGCGCGCGCGGCCATTGGCCATGAAGGGGAAGCTGCCGGCCTTGTACTTCACGCCGTCGGCCTTGAGCTGCTGCTCGGTGCGGCCGACCCAGGCGATCTCGGGGCTGGTGTAGATGACCCAGGGGATGGTGTTGAAGTTGACGTGCCCGTGCTGGCCGGCGATGCGCTCGGCCACGGCCACGCCTTCTTCTTCGGCCTTGTGCGCCAGCATGGGGCCGCGCACCACGTCGCCCACGGCCCAGACGCCGGGCAGGTTGGTCTTGCAGTCGGCATCGACCACGATGGCGCCGCGCTCGTCGAGCTGCAGGCCGACGTTCTCCGGGTTCAGGCCGATGGTGTTGGGCACGCGGCCGATGGAGACGATGAGCTTGTCCACCTCGAGCTTTTGCTCCTCGCCCCGGGCGTTGGCATAGGCCACGGTGATGCGCGTCTCCTTGCCCTTCTTGGCGCTCTTGACCTCGCTGATCTTCACGCCCAGCTCGACCTTCAGGCCCTGCTTGTCGAAAGCCTTTTTCGCCTCCCGGGCGATCTGCTCATCGACGGCACCCAGGAAAGTGGGCAGGCCCTCCAGCACCGTGACATCCGAGCCCAGGCGGCGCCAGACGCTGCCCATCTCCAGGCCGATCACGCCCGAGCCGATGACGCCCAG
>NZ_DAMCAM010000065.1:0-15748 GCF_032059615.1 Melaminivora sp.
GTTGGCGTGGTGCTCCAGGCCGCTCACGATGATGCGGTCGCCCGGGCGCAGCCAGGCCTGGGCCGGCCCGGCGCCCCACAGGCCCTGGGCGATAGTGTTCAGCGCCTCGGTCGTGCCGCTGGTGAAGATGAGCTCGTGCCCGGCGGTGGCGCCGATGAAGGCCTTGAGCGTGGCGCGTGCGGCTTCGAAGGCGTCGGTGGCGCGCTGGCTCAGGGTATGCACGGCGCGGTGGATGTTGGCGCGCTGATGCTGCTCGAAGTCCTGCATGGCGGCGAGGACGGCGCGCGGCATGTGGGTCGTGGCGGCGTTGTCCAGGTAGGCCAGCGGCTGGCCGTGGATGGGCTCGGCCAGGATGGGGAACTCGGCGCGCAGGGTCTGGACGGGCAGAGTGCTGGGCAGGAGGGGGTGCGGTTTACCCATGGCCCGCCCTCCGGCTCTCTCTCTCCCTGTGGGGTAGGAATTGCCAGCAGCCGCGTGGCCCAGTGGGCGGCGGCCTCCGGCTCCCTCGCCCCCCTGGGGGAGAGGGTTGGGGTGAGGGGGTGGAGCAGGCGCTGCGCTCTCTGTTGGCAGCCACCCTCACCCCAACCCTCTCCCGCCAGCGGGAGAGGGAGCAAGGTGCGCCGGTCATCGCGCCTGCGCTTCCCCGCTCCCTCCCCCTCTGGGGGAGGGCTGGGGTGGGGTCCAGCGATGATTGCCCGTGCGACACGGCACGCCAGAGCCAGCCGGCCCCCATCCCCACCTTCCCCCAGAGGGGGAAGGGGCAGGAAAAATCAGAGAAAAATCTGCCATCAGCCCTTGTCCAGAAATCGCTACCAGCTATCAAATTTGATTTTTTCATGCTGCCCCTTCATCCACCTGCTGCACCTGCCCAATGGCCTTCGCCAGCGCGCCGCTGTCCAGCCACTGCGCCAGCAGCGGCGAGTCCGGCAAGCCGCGCTCGAGCAGCGCCCGGGCCATGCCGTCGATGATCAGGGTGCGTGCGTGCGCCTCGCTCAGGCCGCGCTGGCTGGCGTAGAACAGCGCGTCCTCGGGCAACGCGCCCCAGGTGGCGCCGTGCGCGGCCTGGACGTTGTCGTGCAGGATTTCCAGGTGCGGGCGCAGAATCAGCCGGGGCTGGCCGGCCAGCGGCACGCCCGACAGGCGCTGGCGCAGGCTGGCTTCGCCGGCGCCCGGGGCGATGCGGGTATGGGCGTTGCTGACCACACGCGCGCGGCCACGGGCCAGCACCAGCGATTCGACATCGCTGCGCGTGTGGCCCTGCTCCATGCGGCTATAGACCTGATGGTCGAGCTGGGCGCCGTCCGCCGCCAGCAGCAGCGCGGCGTGCCGGGCCTGGCTGTCCGCGCCCGCCTGCTCGATGCTGTTGCGCTGCAGGTGGTAGGCCGATGCCTGGCCGACCAGCGCCTGGGCGTAGTGCGCGCCGCTGGCCAGCCGGGCGTGGATGTGGTGCGCGAGTTGATCCTCGGCCCCGGGCTGTATCACGCGCAGATGCTCCAGCCGCGCACCGGGCGCCAGCTCGATGTGTGCGTGCAGGTTCTGCGTGATGGCGTGCCGGCAGCCGGCACTGCTGCGCTCGTGCGTCTCCAGCAGCAGCACGCGCACGCCGGGGTCGAGCTGCAGCACCAGCAGCGGCGCTTCGACCGGGCCGTGGGGCTGGTGGCGCAGCGCCAGGCAGACCAGCTCGTCCTCGTGGCCGGGCCGGGCGGCGACGTGCACGCGCAGGCCGCGCCGGCACAGCGCCCGGTGCGCCCAGGCAAAGGGCGCGGCCTCGCCTTCGCCCGGGCCGGGCAGGCCGGCAAAAAGCTGGGCGCGCTGCGCCGGATCGGCAGCGTCCAGCCAGCGGGCATCGACGCCGCCGGCCGTGCCCGCGCCCAGGCCCTGGCCCTGCAGCGGCAGCAGCGTCCAGCCGGCGCCGGCCAGGGGCGGGGCGGCGCAATCGGCACCCGCCTGTTCTTCAGCCGGCTCGCCCAGCCAGTGCGTGAGCGCCGGCGGCGGCAGGTGGTGGAAGGCTTCGCTGCGCCGGGCGATCCAGCCGTGCTGGCGCAGGTGCTCGCGGGCGGCGAGGCGGTCGGCTTGTGCGGTGTCCATGGCCTCAGGCCTCCACCGCTTGCTGCGGCGCGGCGGCGCCCGTGCGGGCAAAGCCGGTGCGGGCGATCTCGCGCGCCAGCTCCAGGTCGCCGGTCTCGGCAATGCAGCCCTGATCCAGGCGCAGCACGGCATCGGGTTCGAGCTGCTCGATCAACTGCAGATAGTGCGAAATCATGATGAAGGCCGTGCCCTGGGCGCGCAGCCGGGCCACCAGCGCCACCACGGCGCGCACGCCGTCCACGTCCAGCCCAGAGTCGATCTCGTCGAGCAGGGCCACGCGCGGCTGCAGCAGCGACAGTTGCAGCAATTCGTTGCGCTTTCTTTCCCCGCCGGAAAAGCCCTCGTTGACGGGCCGCGCCAGCATGGCTTCGGGCAGGCCCAGCTCGCGGGCCGACTTCTTGGCGCGGCTCAGGAAGTCGAAGGCGTCCAGCGGCTCCTGCCCGCGCGACTCCTGCACGGCGTTGAGCGCGGTGCGGATGAACAGGTTGTTCTTCACGCCGGGAATGTCCGGCGGCGACTGGAAGGACACGAACAGGCCGGCACGGGCGCGTTCGTGCGCGGCCATGGCCAGCAGATCCTGCCCGTCCAGCAGCGCCTGCCCGCCCAGCACGCGGTAGTGCGGATGGCCGGCCAGCGCCATGCCCAGCGTGCTCTTGCCGCTGCCGTTGGCACCCATCAGCACCGACAGCGAGCCGGGCGCAGCCGTGAGCGAGGCGGAGTGCAAGACGGTGCGCTCGCCCACCTGCACGCGCAGGTCGCGCACATCGAGCAGGGCGGGGGTGGTGTCGGTCATGGTGGTTCCTTGCGTTGTCGTTTGTTGGATAGGGGCGGATGGCTGTCTGGCTCCTTCCCCCTCTGGGGGAAGGTGGAGATGGGGGCCGGCTGGTTCTGGCGGGTCGCGTCGTGAGGCCGCCGTCGCTGGCCCCCACCCCAGCCCTCCCCCAGAGGGGGAGGGGGCAAGACCGGGACGGTTTTGATGATTCAAGGCTGATAGCTGTTTGCGCTTGTCCAGCAAGGGTTTGCGGCGGGTTTCATGGATATTTGATCAGCCGACGGCGCCTTCGAGCGACACTGCCAGCAGCGCCTTGGCCTCCAGGGCGAACTCCATGGGCAGCTCTTCCAGCACCGCCTGGCAAAAGCCCCCGACGATCAGCGCCGTGGCTTCCTCGGCGTCAATGCCGCGTTGCTCGCAGTAAAACAGCCGCTCCTCGCTGATGCGCGTGGTCGTGGCCTCGTGCTCGACCACGGCGTCGGCGCGCGAGGTATCGACGTAGGGGAAGGTGTGCGCGCCGCAGTCCGGGCCGATCAAGAGCGAGTCGCACTGCGTGTGGTTGCGCGCGCCCTCGGCACCGGGGTTGATGCGCACCAGGCCGCGGTAGCTGTTTTGCGCGCGGCCAGCGCTGATGCCCTTGCTGACGATGCGGCTGGTGGTGTTCTTGCCCAGGTGGATCATCTTGGTGCCGGTGTCCGCCTGCTGCATGTGGTTGGACACGGCAATGGAGTGGAATTCGCCGCTCGACTCATCACCGCGCAGCACCACGCTGGGGTACTTCCAGGTAATGGCCGAGCCGGTCTCGATCTGCGTCCAGGCGATGCGCGAGCGGCGGCCGGCGGCCAGGCCGCGCTTGGTCACGAAGTTGTAGATGCCGCCCACGCCGCGCTCGTCACCGGGGTACCAGTTTTGCACCGTCGAATACTTGATGAAGGCGTCGTCATGGGCGACCAGCTCGACCACCGCCGCGTGCAGCTGGTTTTCGTCGCGCTGCGGCGCGGTGCAGCCTTCCAGGTAGCTGACCGAGCTGCCCTCCTCGGCAATGATGAGGGTGCGCTCGAACTGGCCCGTGCCCTGGGCGTTGATGCGAAAGTACGACGACAGCTCCATGGGGCACTTGACGCCCTGGGGGATATAGACGAAGGAGCCGTCGGAGAACACGGCGGAGTTGAGCGCGGCATAGAAGTTGTCGCCCTGCGGCACCACCGTGCCCAGGTATTTTTCGATCAGCTCGGGGTGGTGGTGCACGGCGTGCGAGAACGAGCAAAAGATCACGCCGACGCGGGCCAACTGCTCGCGAAATGTCGTGCCCACGGACACCGAGTCGAACACCGCGTCCACCGCCACGCCCGCCAGACGCGCGCGCTCGTGCAGCGGCACGCCGAGCTTTTCGTAAGTCTCCAGCAGCTTGGGATCGACTTCATCCAGGCTCTTGGGCGCGTCCTTCATGGACTTGGGCGCCGAGTAGTACGAGATCGCCTGGAAGTCGATGGGCTGGATCTTCAGGTGCGCCCAGTCGGGCAGCTCCATGCCCTGCCAGCGCCGAAAGGCTGCCAGGCGCCAGTCCAGCAGGAATTGCGGCTCGCGCTTCTTGCGTGAAATGGCCCGGATCACGTCCTCGTCCAGGCCGGGCGGCAGGGCGTCAGATTCGATGTCGGTGACGAAGCCGTGCTGGTAGGGCTGGGCCAGCGCCTGCGCCAGCGGGTCGGCAACGGCAGGGGGAGCGAGGGTGTCGGTATCGGTATTCATGGCGGCGTGGGCTTTCCCTTTTTAATATTCACATGTTATGAATCTTTTTGTGTATTGCACAGCCCGCGCCGCTTGCCCGCACCTGCGGCGCGGACATGGAGCCGGTGATCAGTGGTCTGCAGGCAACGGGGCGCTGCCTGCGGCGCGCAACCCCTGCCGCTCTCAATCCAGTGCGGCGGCGCCCAGGTTGTCGCAGTCCGACAAGTCGGTTTCGCTTTGCACGGGCAGCTGGCGCGCGATCTGGCGCAGGGCGGTGCGCAGGCCCTCTTCCAGCGTCGGGTGATAGACGGGCATGCGCAGCATGTCCTGCACCGTCAGGTCCCGGTCGATGGCCAGGGCCAGCAACTGCGCCAGGTGCTCGCCCGCCGGCGCGCACATCTGCGCGCCCAGCAGCCGGCCGCTGTCCGGCGCGGCATAGAGGCGCAGCAGGCCGGCATTGCGCACGGCCACGCGGGCGCGGCCCTGGCGGGCAAAGTCGATCTCGCCGACCAGGTGCTCGCGCTTTTGCACTTCGGTCCAGGACAGGCCCACGCTCGCCGCGTTGGGTTCGCAGAAGGTGATGGCCAGAGGCACACGCCGGCGAAAGCGCCGCAGTGGCTTGCCCTGGGCGGCCAACACGGCGTTGATGCCTGCGATATGCCCTTCGTCGGCCGCTTCATGCAGCAGGGTGCGGTCGCGGTCCACGTCGCCGGCCAGGAACACCGGCGTGCCCTCGACCTGCAGCGTGCAGGGGTCGAGCGGCGGCAGGCCATGGGCATCGAGCACCGGCCCCAGGGTGTCCAGGCCCAGGTACTCGATGTTGGGCGTGCGTCCCATGGCGGCGAGCACCTGGTCCACCACCACAGTGGTCTGGCCATTGCTCACCTCGATGCCGCTGGCCAGCTCGCGCAGCTGCGCGCGCCCGCCCACGCTGATGGCGAACTCGCCCTTGAGCTGCTCGTACAGGCGCGCATTCACGGCCTCGTCCTGCAGGCCGGCCACGCGCTCGCTGGTCACGAAGGCCACCACCTCCACACCCAGCCGCGCCAGGGCCTGCGCTAGCTCGGCCCCCAGGGCGCCCAGGCCGATCACGGCCATGCGCGGGCCCAGGGTGGGCTGCTCGAACAGGGTGTCGGTGGTCAGGATGCGGTCGCCGAACGCCAGCCAGTCGGGCGGCAGCAAGGGGCGCGAACCCGTGGCGACGATGACGCTGCGGGTGCGGTAGGTGCGCCCGTTCACCTCCACGCGGGTCGCGTCCAGCAGGCGCGCGCGGCCAGACACGGCCTGTTTGCCCGCATCGCTCGCCCGCACCGTGCCGGCGACGAACTCGTCGCGCAGCGCCCGCACGCGCTCGAGCACGGCCGGCAGGTCGGCGTGCAGGTCCTTGCCGCCGCGCAGGCCAAAGGTGTCCCAGCGCGCGCGCGCGTGCAGCGCGTTGGCCGCCTCGACCAGCATCTTGGAGGGCATGCACCCCACGCGCGCGCAGGTCGTGCCCCACGGGCCTTCGTTGACGATCAGGAACTGGTCGGTGCGTTTCCTGACCTCGCGCAGCGCGGCCAGGCCGGCGGTGCCGGCGCCGATGATGAGGGTGTCGAGAGTGGCTTGGGTCATGGCGGCTTCCTCGGGATGGCAGGCAGTGTCCCGCGCCGGGTACTGCCGGGCTGTAGGCCGGCGGCACCAATGCGCGCCATGCGCGCTCCCCCCTTCAGCGCGCGTCCAGCCAGGCCAGGCGCCCGTGCGCCAGCTCGGTGAGTTGCGCCTGAAATGCCGCCGCCTGCGCCTCGGGCAGGCTCAGTGTGAAGGTGACCTGCGCCGCGTGCCGGACCTCCTGCAGCTGCGCGCCGGCCGCGACGATCTCGCGGCGCAGCAGGCCTTCGAGCGCGTAGGGCACGCTCGCGCGCAGCAGCTGCAGGCGCTGGCGCGGCACCTTCTCGGCTCCCAGCAGGGCCTGGGCCACGCTGTCGGTGTAGGCGCGCACCAGGCCGCCCGCGCCCAGCTTGATGCCGCCAAAGTAACGCACCACCGTGGCCAGCGCCCCTTCCAGCTGCTGGTGGCGCAGCACGTCCAGCATGGGCCGGCCGGCCGTGCCGCCGGGCTCGCCATCGTCCACGGCGGCCGACTGCCCGCCCGCCAGCAGGGCCCAGCACACGTGCGCGGCGCCCGGGTGCTGGCGCCGCAGGCCGTCGACGATGGCCTGTGCCTCTGCCCGGCCATCGACCGGCTGCACACAGGCGATGAAGCGGCTTTTCTTGATGACCAGTTCGGCGTGGGCGGGCTCGCGCAGGGTGAAGGACATGGGTCGGCGAGCTTACCCGTTGGCGCCGCGCGCGCCACATAACCGCAGGCCAGCGCCGAAAGGGGGGCGCTCCTAAAATGCCCGGCCCCGCCTGAAAGCCCGCCATGAATGCCTTTGCCGACGTCTCCTTCTTCCCGCGCAACGCCAAGCCCCTGACCAGCTGGCGGCCTTACTGGGCCAGGCGCTTCGGCACCGCTCCCTACCTGCCCATGAGCCGCGCCGAAATGGAGCAGCTCGGCTGGGACAGCTGCGACGTGGTGCTGGTCACGGGCGACGCCTATGTGGACCACCCGAGCTTCGGCATGGCGGTGATCGGGCGGGTGCTGGAGGCGCAGGGCTTTCGCGTGGGCATCATCGCCCAGCCGGACTGGCAAAGCGCCGAAGCCTTCAAGGCCCTGGGCCGGCCCAACCTGTTCTGGGGCGTGACGGCGGGCAACATGGATTCCATGATCAACCGCTACACGGCGGACCGCAAGATCAGGAGCGACGACGCCTACACGCCCGGCGACGTGGGCGGCAAGCGGCCTGATCGCGCTGCCATCGTCTACAGCCAGCGCTGCCGCGAGGCGTTCAAGGATGTGCCCATCGTGCTGGGCGGCATCGAAGGGTCCTTGCGCCGCATCGCCCACTATGACTACTGGAGCGACAAGGTGCGCCGCTCGATGGTGGTGGATGCCAAGTGCGACCTGCTGCTGTACGGCAACGCCGAGCGCGCCCTGGTCGAGGTAGCCCATCGCCTGGCGCGCCGCGAGCCGGTGGAGAGCATCACCGACGTGCGCGGCACGGCCTTCGTGCGCAGGAGCGCGCCCGAGGGCTGGTTTGAGATCGACTCGACCAGCGTGGACGAGCCCGGCGCCGTGGAGCCGCTCCTCAACCCCTACATGACCACCGCCGAGCAGGCGGCAGCGCAAGGGCAGGCCTGCTCGCGCGAAGCCGTGGAAGATTCAAAGACCATAGCTGAACCTCCAGAATCGGCGCGGGTTAAGGGCGGAAATCTTTCTGAACCAGTCATCCAGTTCGTCCCCAATCCGTCGCTGCGCAGGAAGGGCGCCCAGCCGCCGCGCGACCGCACCGTGATCCGCCTGCCCAGCTTCGAGCAGGTCAAGAGCGACCCGGTGCTGTATGCCCACGCCAACCGCGTGCTGCACCTGGAGACCAACCCCGGCAACGCCCGCGCGCTGGTGCAGGCGCATGGCGAGGGTGCTACGGCGCGCGACGTCTGGCTGAACCCGCCGCCCATTCCTTTGAGCACGGCGGAGATGGACTGGGTCTTTGGCCTGCCGTATTCGCGCAACCCGCACCCCAGCTATGCCGACGAGCAGGGCGGCTTCGAGGGCGCGACCAAAATCCCTGCGTGGGAGATGATCCGCGCGTCCATCAACATCATGCGCGGCTGCTTTGGCGGCTGCACCTTCTGCTCGATCACCGAGCACGAGGGCCGCATCATCCAGAGCCGGTCGGAGGATTCCATCATCGCCGAGGTCGAGGACATCCGCGACAAGGTCAAGGGCTTCACCGGCACCATCTCCGACCTGGGCGGGCCGACGGCCAACATGTACCGCCTGGGCTGCAAAAGCCCCGAAATCGAGGCCGCGTGCAGGAAGCCCAGCTGCGTCTTCCCCGGCATCTGCCAGAACCTGCACACCGACCACGACCCGCTCATCAAGATCTACCGCCGCGCGCGCAGCCTGCCAGGCATCAAGAAGATCTTGATCGGCTCGGGACTGCGCTACGACCTGGCCGTGCAGTCGCCCGAGTACGTCAAGGAGCTGGTGCAGCACCACGTGGGCGGGTATCTGAAGATCGCGCCCGAGCACACCGAGGCCGGGCCGCTGTCCAAGATGATGAAGCCGGGCATCGGCAACTACGACCGCTTCAAGCAGATGTTCGAGAAGTTCAGCGAAGAAGCGGGCAAGAAGCAGTTCCTGATCCCGTACTTCATCGCGGCCCACCCCGGCACGACCGACGAGGACATGCTGAACCTGGCCATCTGGCTGAAGAAGAACGGCTTTCGCGCCGACCAGGTGCAGGCCTTCTACCCCAGCCCCATGGCCACGGCCACGGCCATGTACCACTCGGGCCGCAACACGCTCACGCGCGTGCGTCGTCACATGCGCGACGAGGCCGAAGAGAGCGTGGACATCGTGCGCGGCGAGCGGCGCCGGCGTCTGCACAAGGCCTTTTTGCGCTACCACGACCCGAACAACTGGCCACTGCTGCGCGAAGCTCTGAAGAACATGGGCCGTGCCGACCTGATCGGCAACGGCAAGCACCACCTGATCCCGACCTTCCAGCCGGTGACCGACGGCAGCTACCAGTCGGCCCGGCGCAAGAACAGCACGGCGACCGCCCCAGGCGCCACGCCCGGTGCGCGGCGCGACTCGGTCTCGCGCGGCCTGGGGCAGGGCAAGGGCCAGCCGCAGCGCGGCCAGGTGCTGACGCAGCACACCGGCCTGCCGCCGCGCGCAGGGCAGGGCGCTGGCAAGGGACGCGCCCAGCCGGCGTTCAGGACGAAATCAGGTCCTCGATGATCAGCCGGCGGTAATAAAACGCCGCCAGGGCCCCGGACTGCTGCAGCAACGTGCGCAGGCTGTCTGGCGTGTCGTCGTCACCGGCGGTGAACATCAGCGCGTGGGCGCCGCCGCTGGCCAGTTCGGCAATGCGGCGCACGATCACCCCTTCCGCACCCACCGAGGGCAGGGGGTCGTCCGCGTTGCCGAGCGAGCGCACGACGTGTTGCAGGATGGCGTCGGGCGCGGCGTGCATCACGTCTTCATGCTGCTCCTGCAGCTGCCGGGCGGCGTCGCGTGCCGCCTCTTCGTTGCGAAACAGGGCGAACACCTGGCCGGTAGGGTAGAACGTGCCCGAGGCGGATGTCATCTCGGGGGTGAGGGTGAAAGGCTTCATGGCGCTGGACTCCGCAGGATGGTGGCTTTCCCGATTGGAACCCGGCGCCACGGGGTTCCCGTGTCAGGGGGTCTGCGCAGCAGCTGTCGGACGGCGGCCCGGCCCGGCGGGGGCAGCCGCTAGGTGGCCAGCGTGTGCAGCGGGACGTCCTGCCCGCTGGCGAGCGCGTCGAGTTCGGCACATGTGCGCGCTCCGAGGAATGCCGCCACGGCCTGGTGCACGGCCGGGTCGCGCGGGTCGGCGTCCGGCGCCAGGCCCGCGGCCTGGCCTAGCCGGGCGAAGAAGTGCGGCTCCAGCGCCGCCAGGGCCACGCGGCCGTCGCGGCAGGCATAGACGCGGTAGCCGGCATGCGCCCCGCCCACGTCGCCGCGCTCGGCAGTCAGGCCCCACTGGCGCGGCTGCGCCAGCCAGCGCGCGGCGTCGGCCAGTGCCACTTCGATGCAGGTGCCCTGGCCCGTGCGGGCGCGCGACAGCAGTGACTGCAGCACGGCTTCGCTGGCCATCAGGGCGCCGGCCATGTCGGCGTAGAGCGTGGGCGGCAGCGCCTCGCCGGTCACAAGGCCGGCTTCTGCCAGATAGGTCAGGTCGTGCCCGGGTTCTTCGGCGCGCGCGCCGGCGGCGCCCACGATGCGCACCAGCGACAGGCGCGGATGGCGCTGGTGCAACGCCTCCCAGGCCAGGCCCAGCTTGGCCAGGGCCGAGGGGCGAAAGGACGTGAGCAGCACGTCGGTGCGCCCAAGCTCGGCGTGCAGCGCCGCCTGGCCCTCGGGGCTCTTGAGGTCGGCCTGCAGGACGCGGACGCCCTCGTGCAGCGTGCCGTAGGCACCGGGACAGTACATGCCCATGGGGTCGGCACTGGCAAAGCCGCGCGGGGCCTGGGGCTCCAGCTTGACGCATTCGGCGCCCATCTGGTGGCAGCGCATCAGCGCCGCCGGACCGGGCAGATTCAAGGCGAGGCTGAGCACGCGCGTGCCCTGCAGGGGGTGGAAGGGGTGGTCTGGCATGGTGCGCGAGGCAGAGTTGAAACCACCGGGCGTTATACCGGCAAAGCGGGCGGCGCCCTGTCCCGCGCGGGCACGAAAAAACCGCCCGAGGGCGGTTCCGTCATGCATGCAGGCGTCGTGCGCGCCGCGCCTGGGCGACGCCGTTCAGAGGACCTGGGCGATGGACTGGCAGACGTAGCCGATGTTCTTGCTGTTGAGCGCGGCCACGCACATGCGGCCGGTGTCCGTGCCATAGACGCCGAACTCGCTGCGCAGGCGCACCATCTGGTCCCTGGACAGGCCCGAGTAGCTGAACATGCCGATCTGCTCGGTGATGAAGGACATGTCCTGCTGCACGCCGGCGGCCTTCAGGCCATCGACCAGCTTCTGGCGCATGTCCTTGATGCGTACGCGCATCTCGCCCAGTTCCTTTTCCCACAGCGCGCGCAGCTCGGGGTCGTTGAGCACGGCGGCCACCACCGCGCCGCCGTGCGTGGGCGGGTTGGAGTAGTTGGTGCGGATCACGATCTTGAGCTGCGACAACACGCGCGCCGCCTCGTCCTTGCTGCTGGCCACCACCGACAGCGCGCCCACGCGCTCGCCGTACAGCGAAAAGCTCTTGGAAAACGAGGTGGACACGAAGATGCTCAGGCCGGCGGCGACGAATTTGCCGATCACGGCGCCGTCCTCGCGGATGCCGTGGCCAAAGCCCTGGTAGGCCATGTCCAGGAAGGCCACCAGGCCAGATTCCTTGACCACGGCAATGACCTGATCCCACTGCGCGGCCGTGAGGTCGTAGCCCGTGGGGTTGTGGCAGCAGGCGTGCAGCACGACGATGGTGCCGGGCGCCGCGGCGCGCAGGTCGGCGAGCATGCCGTCAAAGTCAATCGAACGCGTGGCCGCGTCGTAATAGCGGTAGGTGCCGACGGCAAAACCCGCGTTGGTGAACAGGGCGCGGTGGTTTTCCCAGCTGGGGTCAGAGATCAGCACGCGGGCATCCGGGTTGATCTTCTTGAGGAAGTCGGCGCCGATCTTGAGGCCGCCCGTGCCGCCCAGGGCCTGCACCGTGGCCACGCGGCCGGACTGCACGACGTCGGAGTCGGCGCCAAACACAAGGGTCTTCACGGCATTGTCATAGGCTGCGATGCCGTCGATTGGCAGATAGCCGCGCGCCGCGGGCTTGTCCATCAGTGCCGTTTCTGCCGCCTGCACGCAGGCCAGCAGCGGCAGCTTGCCGTTGTCGTCGAAATACACGCCCACGCCCAGGTTGACCTTCTTCGGGTTGGGATCGGCGTTGAATTGCTCGTTCAGGCCCAGGATGGGGTCGCGCGGGGCCATTTCGACCGCGGAAAACAATGACATGAAAAATCCTTGGAGGGATGGAAATTCGGCAGTTCGGCCGCAAATGGTCTTGTCTGCGGACAACCGTTCATTCTACGAGCGCCACCACCCCACGCCATGCCCACACCCATGCACGAAGTCACCAGCGAGCCTGCCACCGAGGGCGGCCAGTTCGTCCATTTCCCGGGCTCGCCCTTTCAGCTCTACCAGCCCTATCCGCCGGCGGGCGACCAGCCGCAGGCGATCGAGCGCCTGGTCGAGGGCGTGCGCGATGGCGAGGCCTTCCAGACGCTGCTGGGTGTGACCGGCTCGGGCAAGACCTTCACCATGGCCAACGTGATCGCCCGCCTGGGCCGGCCGGCCATCGTGTTCGCGCCCAACAAGACGCTGGCGGCGCAGCTGTATTCCGAGTTCCGCGAGTTCTTCCCGAAGAACGCGGTGGAATATTTCGTCAGCTACTACGACTACTACCAGCCCGAGGCCTATGTGCCGCAGCGCGACCTGTTCATCGAAAAAGACAGCGCCATCAACGAGCACATCGAGCAGATGCGCCTGTCGTGTACCAAGAGCATCCTGGAGCGGCGCGACGTGGTCATCGTGGCGACGGTGTCGGCCATCTACGGCATCGGCGAGCCCGAGAGCTACCACCGCATGATCATGACGCTGCGTACCGGGGACAAGCTGGGCCAGCGCGACGTGATCGCGCAGCTGATCCGCATGCAGTACCAGAGGAACGACCAGGACTTTTCCCGTGGCAAGTTCCGTGTGCGCGGCGACACCATCGACGTCTTCCCGGCGGAGCACTCCGAGCTGGCCGTTCGTATCGAGCTGTTCGATGACGAGGTGGAGAGCCTGCAGCTGTTCGACCCGCTCACCGGGCGCATCCAGCAGAAGATCCCGCGCTTCACGGTCTACCCCAGCAGCCATTACGTGACGCCGCGCGACAAGGTGCTGACCGCCGTGGACACCATCAAGGCCGAGCTGGCCGAGCGCCTGAACTTCTTCGAGCGCGAGGGCAAGCTGGTCGAGGCCCAGCGCCTGGAGCAGCGCACGCGCTTCGACCTGGAAATGCTCAGCGAGGTCGGGCACTGCAAGGGCATCGAGAACTACACGCGCCACCTGTCGGGCTCGGCACCCGGCCAGCCGCCCAGCACGCTCACGGACTACCTGCCCAAGGACGCCCTCATGTTCCTGGACGAGAGCCACCAGATGATCGGCCAGCTCTCGGCCATGTACAACGGCGACCGCTCGCGCAAGACGACCCTCGTGGACTTCGGCTTTCGCCTGCCCTCGGCGCTGGACAACCGGCCGCTCAAGTTCGAGGAATTCGAGCGGCGCATGCGCCAGGTCATCTTCGTCTCGGCCACGCCGGCGGATTACGAGAAGACGCATTCGGGCCAGGTGGTGGACCAGGTCGTGCGCCCCACGGGTCTGGTGGACCCGCTGGTGGAGGTGCGCCCGGCCACGCACCAGGTGGACGACGTGCTGCAGGAGATTCGCCTGCGCGTGGACAAGCACGAGCGCGTGCTGATCACCACGCTGACCAAGCGCATGGCCGAACAGCTGACCGACTACCTCACCGACAACGGCGTCAAGGTCCGCTACCTGCACTCGGACATCGACACGGTGGAGCGCGTCGAGATCATCCGCGACCTGCGCCTGGGTGCCTTCGACGTGCTGGTGGGCATCAACCTGCTCAGAGAAGGCCTGGACATCCCGGAAGTCTCGCTGGTCGCCATCCTGGACGCCGACAAGGAGGGCTTCCTGCGCGCCGAGCGCAGCCTGATCCAGACCATCGGCCGCGCGGCGCGCAACGCCAGCGGCAAGGCCATCCTGTATGCCGACCGCATCACCGAGTCGATGAAGAAGGCCATCGACGAGACCGAGCGGCGCCGCGCCAGGCAGATCGCCCACAACGAGGAACGCGGTATCACGCCGCGCAGCATTGTCAAGCAGGTGCGAGACCTGATTGACGGCGTGTACAGCGAGAAGGCAGGGCAGGAGGCGCACCGGCTCGAGCAGGCCGCAGCGCGCCAGGCGGAGCTGGCCGAGATGTCGGAAAAGGATGCCGCCCGGGAGATCAAGCGCCTGGAAAAGCGCATGCTCGAACATGCGCGCAACCTGGAGTTCGAGCAGGCCGCGCGGGTGCGCGACCAGCTCGCCCAGCTCAAGGACCGGGTGTTCGGCGCCCACGGGCCCGACCATGCCGTGGCCTGAGGGTGTGCCGAAAAGGCGAAATAATGCCCTCTTTACCCGACAAAAACGCTCGGGTTTTGTGCTATAATCACCCTATTCACACAGGGAAAACCCCAGAACAACAAAGGACCTTGCGCCCAAGCGCGCAGGGAACAGGGCGGGGGTGGTGCCGGCGGGCAGGCAACAGGGCCCGGCCGGCGTTTCAACAGGATCCACAGCCTGCACTCAAAGGAGCTTGCGATGCGTCTCACCACGAAAGGCCGTTTTGCGGTCACTGCCATGATCGACCTGGCACTGCGCCAGCACAACGGGCCCGTCACGCTGGCGGCCATCAGCCAGCGCCAGCAGATTTCGCTATCTTACCTGGAGCAGCTCTTTGGCAAGCTGCGCCGCCATGAACTGGTGGAATCGACCCGCGGCCCCGGCGGCGGCTATACCCTGGCCCGCAAGGCCGAGGACATCACGGTTGCCGACATCATCGTCTCGGTCGATGAGCCCATCGACGCGACACAGTGCGGCGGCAAGGAAAACTGCCTGGGCGAAGCCGGCCGCTGCATGACCCACGAGCTGTGGGCCGCGCTGAACCAGCGCATGGTCGAGTTCCTCGATTCCGTCACGCTGCAGAAGCTGGTGGACGACCAGCTCGCCAAGGGCATCCAGATCGAGGACAAGCCGGTCACGCGCCGGGCCATCTCCACCACGCCGGTGGTCAAGCCCATCCGCGTCAACGCGCCCAACTCGGTGTTCGCACTGGGCAACGCCTTCGCCAAGTCCTGAAGCCGCGGGCGCGCCACCGGGCGCGCCGCGCTTTCAGCCCCGAACCCTCCAGCCCCAACCGCAAAGAGTTTCTGCCAGCCATGGACATGACCCCGCATTTCCCCATCTACCTCGATTATGGCGCGACGACTCCGGTCGATCCGCGCGTCGTGGACGCGATGATCCCGTGGCTGCGCGAGCATTTCGGCAACCCGGCCTCGCGCAGCCATGCCTGGGGTTGGGAGGCGGAGGAAGCCGTGGAGAAGGCCCGTGCCCAGGTGGCCGGGCTGATCGGTGCCGACCCGCGCGAGATCGTCTGGACCAGCGGCGCGACCGAGTCCAACAACCTCGCCATCAAGGGCGCGGCGCACTTCTACAAGGGCAAGGGCAAGCACCTGATCACCGTCAAGACCGAGCACAAGGCGGTGCTGGACGTGATGCGCGAGCTGGAGCGCCAGGGTTTTGAGGTCACCTACCTCGACGTGCAGGACAACGGCCTGCTCGACCTGGACGCCTTCAAGGCCGCCATCCGCCCCGACACCATCCTGGCCAGCGTCATGTTCGTGAACAACGAGATCGGCGTGATCCAGGACATCGCCGCCATCGGCGCCATCTGCCGCGAGAAGGGCGTGCTGCTGCACGTCGATGCCGCGCAGGCCACGGGCAAGGTCGAGATCGACG
>NZ_DAMCAM010000066.1:0-15239 GCF_032059615.1 Melaminivora sp.
CGCGCGGGCAGGTAGCGCGCCGGATCGACCGGCTTGCCCTGGCGGCGGATCTCGAAGTGCAGCTTCACACGGTCGGTGTCGGTGCTGCCCATTTCGGCGATCTTCTGGCCGCGCCGCACGTTCTGGTCCTCCTTGACCAGCAGCGTCTTGTTGTGCGCGTAGGCCGTCAGATAGGTGTTGTTGTGCTTGAGGATGACCAGATTGCCGTAGCCGCGCAGCCCGGCACCGGCATACACCACCCGCCCGTCGGCCGCCGCCACGATGGGGTCGCCCGCCTTGCCGGCAAGGTCCAGGCCCTTGTTGCGCGCCTCGTCGAATCCGGCGATCAGTGTGCCCGTAGAAGGCCAGATGAAGTTCAATTCATCCACCGTTGCCGCCTGCGACGGCGCCTCCGGCTTGGCAGCGGGCGCCGGCGGAGTGGTGGCGGCGCTGCCCGGCGCCACAGGCCGGGTGACCACGCCCGTGTCGGCCGCCACGACCGCGGCAGAGGTAGCCGCTGTCGGCGGCACAACGCGCAGCACCTGGCCCACTTCGATCAGGTTGGGGTTGTCCAGGCTGTTCCAGCGCGTCAGGTCTTTCCAGCTCTGGCCATGCTCCAGGCCGATGCGGATCAGCGTGTCGCCCGGTTTGACGGTGTAGTAGCCGGGCTTGCCAGCATTCTCGGCGCCGGGCAGGGTTTTGGGGTCGGGCTGACCCGCGACGGAGGGCGCGGGCTGGCCGCCCACCGCCGTCCCCCTGTCCTCGACCGGGGCCCGGTTGAGCGATGTGCCACAACCTGCCACCAGCAGTGCAGCCGTCAGCACGGCCAGACCAAAGCTTCCACGAGCACGCAATCCCAACATCATCTGCAGCTATCCCTTCAGGCAATCCCCGATTTTAAAGGGACGAAATTGACGCTCTCGAGCACGCTCTGCCGAAAGCCCTGGATGGTGCGGTCCACGACCAGCAGAACCTGGCGCCCGTCACCCGCCGCCATGGGCGCCACCAGCCGCCCGCCCACGGCCAGCTGCTCGCACCAGGCCTGCGGCAGGCTGTCGCCGCCTGCCGCGGCGATGATGCCGGCATAGGGCGCGCCAGCGGGGTAGCCAAGCATGCCGTCGCCCAGGATCAGGTGGACATTGGCCAGTCGCAGCGGCCGCAGGTGCTCGCGCGCCTTCTCGTGCAGGGCGCGCAGGCGCTCGACGGTGTAGACCTCGCGCGCCAGGTGCGCCAGCACGGCGGCCTGGTAGCCGCAGCCCGTGCCGATCTCGAGGACGCGCCCGAGCGCCTGGCCGCGGGCACATTCGGCGCCCAGCAACAGTTCGGTCATGCGCGCAACCACGCTGGGCTTGGAGATGGTCTGCGCCAGTCCTATGGGCAGGCTGGTGTCTTCATAGGCCTGGTTGACCAGCGCGGTGTCCACGAAACAATGGCGCTCGACCGTCCCCAGGGCCTGGAGCACCGGCTGCGCCGCGATGCCGCCCGCGGCCAGGCGCTGCACCATGCGCGCGCGCACCGCCGCCGAGTCCAGGCCCAGCCCCTGGGGCGGCGTGGGCGCCGCGCCGCGCTGCGCCCGTGCCGTGCCCGGCCCCACCGCGGCGCCTGGCGGATGCCAGTCCATCCGCGCGGGAAAGCCAGGACGGCGCTGCTGCGTCATCAGGTCGCCTCGTCCTGCGCCGGCGGGTCGCCAGCCTGCGCCATCCGGACCACGGTCTGTGCCCAGTAGCCCAGCGCATCGTGGTCGGTCAGGTCCACCTTGAGCGGTGTGACCGCCACATGGCCGTGCGCCGTGGCGTGGAAATCCGTGCCTTCGGCATCGTCCTTGGCGGCGCCGGCGCCGCCGATCCAGTACATGACCTCGCCGCGCGGGCTTTGCTGCTCAATCACGCGCTCGGCCGCGTGCCGCCGCCCCAGGCGGCACAGGCGCAGCGGCTTGAGCGCCTCAAGCGGCAGGTTGGGAATGTTGACGTTGAGCAGCCACGGCACCTGCCCGACCAGGCTGCCACGCTGCATCTGCAGGACGATCTCGCGCGCCTTGCACGCCGCTGCCTCGATCTCGCCCCAGCCCTTGTCCACCTGCGAGAAGGCGATGGCGGGGATGCCGAACAAAAAGCCCTCCATGGCCGCCCCGACGGTGCCGGAATAAATGGTGTCGTCACCCATGTTGGCACCGTTGTTGATGCCGGAGACCACCAGGTCGGGCCGGTAGCCCAGCAGCCCCGTGAGGGCGATATGCACGCAGTCGGCAGGCGTGCCGTTCACGTAGCGGAACCCGTTGGCGGCGCGCTGCACGTAGAGGGGCGAATGCAGCGTCAGGGCGTTGGACTTGGCGCTGTTGTTGTGCTCGGGAGCCACGACCTCGACATCGGCGATGTCCTGCAGCGCGGCGTGCAGCGCCACGATGCCGGGCGCCTGGTAGCCGTCGTCGTTGGAAATCAGTATCTTCATGGATCTTGCGGGCTGGTTGGCGAGCATTGTAGGAGGGCGCCGACAACGTCGCTGCGGTCGCGCAAGGGACAAGGCAGCGCTGGCGCGCCCCCCTAAGATCACCCGGTTTTTGACCTCGCAAGCACCACGGAGACCTCTGATGCACGCATGGCTTTGCCCCGACGCCACGGGCGTGGAAAACCTGGCCTGGACCGAACTGCCTACACCCGAGCCCAAGGCCGGAGAGGTGCTGGTGGAGATCCGCGCCGCCAGCCTGAATTTTCCCGACCTGCTGATGGTGCAGGGCAAATACCAGATCAAGCCGCCCCTGCCTTTCGTGCCGGGCGCGGAATGGGCGGGCGTGGTCCAGGCCGTGGGCGAAGGCGTGCAGGGCATCGCGCCGGGGCAGAGCGTGGCCTGCCTGAGCGGCACCGGCGGCTTTGCCACGCACGTCTGCGCCCCCGCCGCGCATTGCCTGCCCCTGCCCGAAGGCTTCGCGCATGTCGATGGCGCCGCCTTCATCATGACCTACGCCACCTCGCACCATGCCCTGATGGACCGCGCGCGTCTGCAGGCCGGCGAGACCGTGCTGGTGCTGGGCGCCGCTGGGGGGGTGGGCACGGCGGCCATCCAGATCGCCAAGGCGGCCGGCGCACGCGTCATCGCCGCCGCCTCCAGCGAGGAAAAATGCAACCTGTGCCTGAAGACGGGGGCGGACGCTGTTGTCAACTACAGCCAGCAGGACCTGCGCAGCGCCCTGCGCTCGCTCACCGATGGCAAGGGGCCCGACGTCATCTACGACCCTGTCGGCGGTGACCTGGCCGAGCCGGCCTTCCGCTCGATCGCCTGGCGTGGGCGCTACCTGGTCGTGGGTTTCGCGGCGGGGCCGATCCCGGCGCTGCCGCTCAATCTGCCGCTGCTCAAGGGGGCTTCGCTGGTGGGCGTGTTCTGGGGCGAGTTCGCCAAGCGCGAGCCCCGGGCCAACGCCGCCATGATGGGTGAGCTGGCCCGCTGGTACGCCGAAGGCCGCATCCGCCCGGTGATCGACCGCACCATGCCCATGGGCCAGCTGCCCGCCGCGTACGAGCGCATGGCTGCGCGCGCGGTGATGGGCAAACTGGTGCTGGTCAACTGAGAGGCCGCCGGACTGCGCCGGGCGGGAGCAGTCTTCTGTCACACTTTGCAGCTTTGCATCCCCCCTCGCTTTCTGCAGATGGCCGGCCCGAAGATTCCTTCCGAAATCGCGCGCGAGACGCTTCGCCTGCTGGCTGCGCGTCGGCTCAGCCCCTCGCCTGACAACTATAAGAGCCTCTACGACGAGATCGCTGGAGCGGCCAGCCCCGCGCCTTTTCCGGACGTGTCGCTGCGCGCCATCCTGCGCGTGCTGCCCACCCGGACACCGGCGCAAAAACGCCTGCACCACCTGCTTGGCCAGGCCGTGGCCCAGCAAAGCTGGCTGGCGGTGCAAAGCGTCATGGTCGATTACGCCAACCTGGACGTCCAGGGCTCGGCCGCAGCGATCGCCGACCCGCTCGTGGACGATGAGCCGGTGGAGCAGGTGCCCACGCGCCTGGCGGAGACGGTCGCGCGCCTGGTGGACCACAGCGTGCTCGTCCTGGGCGAGGACGACGGCCGTCTGCAGGATATGGCCCTGCAGCTTTCCTCGGTGCTGCGCGGGCCGCAGCCGGGCGTGTCCATCGTCGAGCGGATGCTGGCCGACTTCAGCCACCGCCTGTCGTTTGCCGTGCTCGACCATGGCGCCGTCCGCGGGCGCCTGCTCGAGCTGCTGCACCTGGTGCTGGACAACATCTCCGCCCTGAGCATCGACGACGAATGGCTGCACGGCCAGGTCGAAGCACTGCTGGGCGCCTCAACGCCACCGCTCAACCTGCGGCGCCTGGAGGAACTTGAGCGCCGGCTCAAGGACGTGATTTTCAAGCAGACCAACGCCAAGGACCGCCTGGTACAGGCGCAGGAGCAGATGCGCGAGCTGCTGGCTGCCTTCATCGAGCGGCTGGCGCAGATGGATGAATCGAGCAGCAGCTATCACAGCCAGATGGAACAGTACGCCGAGCGCATCAGCCGTGCGACGCAGCTGCAGGAGATCACCCCGGTGCTGCAGGAGGTGATCGACGCCACGCGGGCAATGGCGCTGACCAGCCGCATCACTCGCAGCGAGCTGCTGGACCTGCGCACGCGAGGCGAGGCCAGCCATGCCGAGATAGACCAGCTGCGTCAGGAGCTCGACCATGCCAGCGCCCTGGCACGCCAGGACCCACTGACCGGTTCGCTCAACCGCAAGGGGCTCGACGAAGCGCTGGAGCGCGAGATCCTGCGCGCCCAGCACCAGGAATCGCCCCTGTGCATTGCCCTGCTGGACCTGGACAACTTCAAGGCCATCAACGACCGGCTGGGCCACACGGCGGGCGACGAGGCGCTGGTGCACCTGGCCGAGGTGGCTCGGCAGGTACTAAGGCCCAAGGACCAGCTTGCGCGCTACGGGGGCGAGGAGTTCGTCATCCTGCTGCCCGACACCGGCCTGGACGACGGCGTGCAAGTCATGCGCCGGCTGCAGCGCGAACTCACCACCCGGTATTTCCTCAAGGGTTCGGAGCGCGTGCTCATCACCTTCAGCGCCGGCGTGGCGCAGCTGAAGAACCCGCAGGACGGCGCCGAAGCCATACGCCGCGCCGACCAGGGCATGTACCTGGCCAAGCGCAGCGGCAAGAACCGCGTCGTGGCTGCCTGAGGGCCTCGGGTGGAGCCGCGCCGCCTGCTCGCGCCGATCGACCGGCGCGCATTGCTGCTGCGGGCCGCCTGGGCCGCAATGGCCGGCAGCGCCGCACACTGGAGCTGGGCGCAGGCGCCCGTGCGCCACGACCCCTTCGGCCTGGGCGTGGCCAGCGGCGAACCCCGCCCTGATAGCGTGGTGCTGTGGACGCGGCTGTTGCCGCCGACCGATCTGCAAGCACTCCCTGGCGACACTCCGCCTGCCTGGGCCGGAGCGCTCGCCGTGCGCTGGGAGCTGGCCGACGACGCGAATTTCCGCCGCATCGTCCAGCGCGGCACGGCGCCCGCCCTGCTCGAGCTGGGTCACAGCGTGCATGTCGAGGTGCAGGGCCTGGAGCCCGGACGCTGGTACCACTACCGCTTCCTGCTGGGCGATGCGGTGAGCCCGCCGGCGCGCACGCGCACCGCACCGGCCCCGCACGAGCTGCCGGCGCGGCTGCGCGTGGTGCACGCCTCCTGCCAGCGCTGGGAGCACGGCCACTACGCCGCCTGGCGCCATGCCGCCGCCGAGCAGCCCGATCTGGTGCTGTTCCTGGGCGACTACATCTACGAATACGCGACGCCGCGCGACACCACGGGCCTAGCACGCACTCACGGCCTGCCCCTGGCGCGCACCCTGACCGACTTTCGCGACCGCTACGCCCTGCACAAGAGCGACTTGCAGCTGCAGGCCGCCCACGCCTGCGCGCCCTGGACGGTGACCTGGGACGACCACGAGGTACAGAACGACTACGCCGGCGGCGAGGGCCAGGGCAGCCCTGCGGACTTCCTGCTGCTGCGCGCCGCGGCCTGGCAGGCCTTCTACGAGAACATGCCCCTGCGCGCGTCAACGCTCGCAGGCGCTGGCAACTTCCACCGGATGGCGCTGTACCGGCGGCAGGCCTGGGGCCGCCTGGCGCGGCTGCACCTGCTCGACACACGGCAATGGCGCGACCGCCAGGCCTGCCGCTCGGCGGGCTCGGCAGGTGCGCGGCCCATGGCCGCTGCCGGCTGCGCCGAACTGTCCGACCCCGGGCGCTCCCTGCTGGGCCGGGAGCAGGAGGGCTGGCTGCATGCCGGGCTGGCCGCCGACGCTGCGGACGAGGGGGTGCGCTGGAGCGTGCTGGCGCAGCAGACCCTGCTGTCGCCGCGCCATTCGGCGTCGGGGCGGCAGTCCACCGACAGCTGGGATGGCTACCCGGCGGCGCGCGGGCGCCTGCTGGCGGCCCTCGCGCAGACGCCGCCGCGCAACACCGTGGTGCTGGGCGGGGACATCCACCAGAACTATGTCTGCAACGTGATGGCGCCCGAAGGCAGTGCGGGCGCCGAGCGCATCCTGGCCAGCGAGTTCTGCGGCACCTCGATCAGTTCACGCAGCAGCGTGCCGCAGGAGCGGCTCGATGCCCTGAGGGCGCGCAACCCGCACGTGTTGCTGGCACGCTCGCAGGAGCGGGGCTACTGCGTAAGCGACATCACCCCCGGGCGTTGGCAGGCCACGCTGCGCGCCGTGCGCGACCCCCTGGATGCGTCAAGCGACGCCTTCACCCTCGCCCGTTTCGTGGTCGAGGATGGCCGGCCCGGCCCGCAGGCCGACTGAGCCAGGCCGCGCCGAGATCAGCGGCGCCGGCGCGCCGGAGCGGCGCCGGTGCGCGCGCGTGTCTCGATGTGGCGGAAGGTGATGCGGCCCTTGTTCAGGTCGTAGGGAGACATCTCCAGCGTCACGCGATCTCCTGCCAGGACCCGGATGCGGTGCTTGCGCATCTTTCCGCCCGAGTAGGCGATGAGGGTGTGCCCGTTCTCCAGGGTCACCCTGAACCGCGTGTCGGGCAGGATTTCGTCGACGGTTCCTTGCATTTCAATGAGATCTTCTTTGGACACCAGGCAGTTTCCTTTGCTGAACAAAAAGTGAAGGACGGAAAACGGCCACGGTCTGCACGGGGCGGACACAGGTCCGCCGCAGGGGCAGGAAGAGGCCGAAAGGAGAGGAAAAATCGCAGGGCAGGCGCGCAAGGCCTGCAGTCGCGGGCGCGCAGCGCCCCAAAAAACCGCCGCTGCGCTTGGGCGGCAAGCTGGCAATTATAACTTTGCGCGATGAAATAAGCAATATTTATTCCACCTAAGACGTTCAGGCAGGCCGGCGGTACCCTGCCCCACGCCATACAGGCGCGTCGGAGACAATGCACGGCCCGCAACCCGGCCCTCCGCGCCGCATCCTGCCCCGCCTTTCTTTCCGTGAACGCAGCTCTTTCGCCCGACGACCTCTCCCGGCACACGCCGATGATGGCCCAGTACCTGGCCCTCAAGGCCGAGCACCCCGACACCCTGCTGCTCTACCGCATGGGGGACTTCTACGAGCTTTTCTACGCCGACGCCGAGCGCGCCGCGCAGCTGCTGGACCTCACGCTCACACAGCGCGGGCAGTCGGCCGGGCAGCCGGTGGTCATGGCGGGCGTGCCCTTCCATGCGCTGGAGCAGCACCTGGCGCGGCTGATCCGGCTGGGCGAGTCGGTGGCCATCGCCGAGCAGGTGGGCGAGGTGGGCGCGGGCAAGGGACCGGTGGAGCGCAAGGTGGTGCGCGTGGTCACTCCCGGCACGCTCACCGACAGCGAACTGCTGCCCGACAAGAGCGAGGCCCTGCTGCTGGCTCTGCACCAGGGCGCGCGGCGCCGCCTGGGTCTGGCCTGGCTGAGCGTCACGCAGGGCGTCGTCCACCTGGCCGAGTGCGCCGAGGGCGAGCTGCCCGGCTGGCTCGCCCGCATCGCCCCGAGCGAAGTGATCCACGCCGCCAGCGCCGCGCCCGCGCTGGCGCAGCAGCTCGCCGCCCTGCGCCAGGGCGGCCAGCTCGACAGCCCGGCCTGCGGGCGGCCCGACTGGCAGTTCGATGCCGGCCTGGGTCAGCGCCAGCTGCTGGCCCAGCTGGGCGCGGCCAGCCTCGACGCCTGGGACGCCTCGGACCTGCCCCTGGCGCACGCCGCCGCCGCCGCCCTGCTGCACTACGCCGAGCACACCCAGGGCCGGGCGCTGCCGCACGTGCAGGGGCTGCACGTGCAGCGCGCAGGCGAGCTGATCGAGCTGCCCGCGACCACGCGGCGCAACCTGGAACTCACCCGCACCCTGCGCGGCGAGGACTCGCCCACCCTGCTGTCGCTGCTGGATACCTGCATGACCGGCATGGGCAGCCGCCTGCTGCGCACCTGGCTGCTCGAGCCCCGGCGCGAGCGCACCGAGGCGCGCCGGCGCCTGGCGGCCACTGCAGCCCTGCGCGGCGACGGCGCGGGCACCCAGCCCTGGCGGACGCTGCGCGAGCAGCTGCGCGGGGTGTGCGACGCCGAGCGCATCAGCGCCCGCATCGCGCTGCTGCAGGTGCGCCCGCGCGAGCTGGTGGCTCTGGCCTCGACGCTACGGAAAACAGAGCTGCTTGCCGTTGCCCCATGCGGGCAAGAGCCACTTTTGACTGAAGTCTTCAAAAACCTTCGGCCTCCTGCCGGATGCCTGCCACTGCTCGAAGCGGCGATTGCCCCCGAGCCCGCGGCGCTGGTGCGCGACGGCGGCGTGATCGCCGCGGGGTTCGACGCCGAGCTCGACGAGCTGCGCGGCATCCGCGACCACTGCGACGACTTCCTGCTGCAGCTGGAGGCGCGCGAGCGCGAGCGCACCGGCATCACCAACCTGCGCGTGCAGTTCAACCGGGTGCACGGCTTCTACATCGAGGTCACCAGCAGCCACGCCGACAAGGTGCCGCCCGAGTGGCGCCGGCGCCAGACCCTCAAGAACGCTGAGCGCTTCATCACGCCCGAACTCAAGGCCTTCGAGGACAAGGCCCTGTCGGCGCAGGAGCGGGCGCTGGCGCGCGAGAAATGGCTCTACGAGCAGCTGCTCGAACAACTGCAGCCCCAGGTGCCGGCCCTCGGGCGCCTGGCGCGGGCGCTGGCCACGCTGGACGTGCTGTGCACGCTGGCCGAGCGCTCGCTCACCCTGGACTGGTGCCGGCCGCAGTTCGTGGACCAGCCCTGCATCGAAATCGAGGCTGGCCGCCACCCGGTGGTCGAGGCGCGGCTGGCCGAGACCAGCCGGGGCGCCTTCATCGCCAACCACACGCGCCTGAACGCCAACACGCGCATGCAGATCATCACCGGCCCCAACATGGGCGGCAAATCGACCTACATGCGCCAGGTGGCGCTGATCGTGCTGCTGGCCAGCATGGGCAGCCACGTGCCGGCCAGCAGCTGCCGGCTGGGGCCGATCGACGCCATCCACACCCGTATCGGCGCGGCCGACGACCTGGCCAACGCCCAGTCCACCTTCATGCTGGAGATGACCGAGGCGGCGCAGATCCTGCACGGCGCCACGGCCCAGTCGCTGGTGCTGATGGACGAGATCGGCCGCGGCACCAGCACCTTCGACGGCCTGGCGCTGGCCAGCAGCATCGCCACGCACCTGCACGACAGGACGCGCGCCTTCACGCTATTTGCCACGCACTACTTCGAGCTGACCGAGCTGGCCGCGCGCCATCCGCACGCAGTCAACATGCACGTGGGCGCGGCCGAGTCGGGCGGCGACATCGTGTTCCTGCACGAGCTGCAGCCCGGCCCGGCCAGCCGCAGCCATGGCGTGCAGGTGGCGCGGCTGGCGGGCATGCCGGCCAGCGTGCTGCAGCAGGCGCGCCACGTGCTGGCGGCCCTGGAAGAGCGCGCCGCCAGCGACCAGCTGCAGGTGGACCTGTTCGCTCCGCCGCCGGCCAGCGCAGCGCCCGCCGCACCCAGCGCCGCCGAGGAGGCCCTGGCGCGCATCGACCCGGACACCCTCAGCCCGCGCGAGGCGCTGGACGCGCTCTACCGGCTCAGGGCCCTGCTGTCGGCCCCGGCGCCATGAACGGCCCCGCCGGCTTGCCCGCCCCTGCCCCATGGCCACGGCGCCTGCTGCTGGCCGCCGCGGCGCTCTACCTGCTGGCCTGGACGCTGCTGCCCGCGTGGCTGGCGCCCAGCTTTCCGCTGGACGTGGTCGAGAGCCTGGCCTGGGGCCGCGAATGGCAGTGGGGCTACTACAAGCACCCGCCGCTGGCGCCCTGGGTGCTGCACCTGTCCTACCGCGCCTTCGGGAGCCTCGGGCCCTACCTGCTGAGCCAGCTGTGCATCGCCGGCACGCTGTGGTTCGTCTGGTGTACGGGGCGGCGTCTCGTGTCGCGCGAGCGGGCGCTGCTGGGCACGCTGCTGACCCTGGGCGTGGCCTTCTACAGCCGCCCGGCGCTGGAGTTCAACCACAACATCGCACAGATGCCGCTGTGGGCGGGCCTGGGCTGGGCGCTGCTGGCGGCCGTGCAGAACGGCCGCGCGCGCTACTGGGCGGCGCTGGGGGCGCTGGCCGGCCTGGGCCTGCTGACCAAATACTCCATAGGCATCGTGCTGCTGTGTCTGGCGCTGTACCTGGTGGCCGGGCCCGACCGGCGCCTGCTGGCCGGGCGCGGCCCGTGGCTGGCGCTCGCCCTGGCGCTGGCCCTGCTCGCGCTGCACCTGCTGTGGCTGTGGCAGTCGGACTGGCTGCCCATGGCCTATGCCGGCGAGCGCTCGGCCTCGCACAGCACCCATCCGCGCCTGGCGGCCCTGGGCTTTCTGGGCACGCAGGCGCTCAACCACCTGCCGCTGGCGCTCATCGTGCTGGTGGCGCTGTGGCGCACGCGCCGACCGGCGCTGGCTACCCGTGCGGGCGGGCGCTGGCGCCTGCAAACCGGCCGGCCCGGCTACCTGCTGCTGCTGGCCCTGGGCCCTGGGCTGCTGGTCACGCTGCTGGGCCTGCTGCTGGGCATCCGCATCCGCGACCTGTGGGGCATGCCCATGTGGGCCTTCAGCGGCCTGCTGGTCGCCGCCTGGCTGCCCGGGCACCGGTTGCCCGCGCTGCGCGCGCCGCTGCTGCGCGGCCTGCTGGCGTGGCTGGCGCTGGCCACGCTGCTGTCGCTGGGCTACCTGGCCTTTGGCGCGCAATGGCGCCAGCGGCCGGCACGCACCGACTGGCCGCAGCAGGCGATTGCCGCCCAGGCCGGCGCGACCTGGAGCGCGCTGTCGCGCTGCCCGCTGGACGTGGTGGCCGGCAGCTACTGGCTGGCGGGCCTGGCGGCCGTGCCGCACCCCGATACGCCGTCGGTGCTGATCCCGGGCGACGCGCGCTACTCACCCTGGGTGAGCGCGCAGCGCCTGGCTACCCACGGCGCGCTGTGGATCCGCGAAGACGGCGAGCCGCCCCTGCCCCCTGCCCCGCTAGACGCCCTGTCACCCGACTCCGGCCTGCAGGTGCATGAGGGCCGCTGGCAGTTCGCCTGGCCCTGGTCGGCCACGGCAGCGCCGCTGCAGCTGCACTGGCGCGCCTGGGTGCCGGCCGCCTGCGTGCGCACGCCGGGCGGCTGAGCGGAGCGCGCAGGCGCCTCACGCCCTAACAGCGCAGCGGGCCCTGGTGCACCTGCAGCCCGGCCGCCCGCAGGTCTTCACCGAAGGTGGGCGAGGCCAGGTAGGCGAACTCCACCGCCCGCTGCGCGCCGATGGCGTCCCCGGGCACGGGCGCCGTGGCAGGGTGGCACATCAGCAGCGCGCCCGCACGCATCTGCGCCAGCCAGTGCTGCATGTGGGTGCGGTAACCGGCCACGTCCGGCGCGTCGAAGCCATAGACCCCGCCGAAGCCCCGGTTCATGGGCACCCCGGCCGCGGCAAGCAGCCGCGTGGCGCGCAGTCCCCCCAGCAGGGCGATGACGGCGGCCTTGGGCGCGCGCCACAGCCCCCCCGCCGGCCGGGTCGAGCGCACCCAGGGCAGCTCGTGCGCGGCGTAGCGCGAGCGCAGCTCGGCCAGCAGCGCCTCGCGCACGCCGGGCAGCTGGTGCACGTGCTGGTGGCCGTCGATGAAGTCGGGCGGCGTGCCCATGACGTATTCGAACGCGTCGAGCTGGGCGCGCCAAGCCGCCTGCAGCCGGCGGCGCGGCAGGCGCCGCAGGTAGGCCGCGCGCAGCACCTCGCCCAAGCCCTGCGCCGTGCAGGCGCCGCCGTGGCCCTCGGTCAGATTGAAGTGCAGGCCCACCGACAGTTCCGGGCGCAGCTCGCGCAGCGCCGGCGCGGCCTCGCGCCAGCCCGGGGCGGTGCTCATGCAGCTGGTGGCCGACAGCCGGCCCGCGCGTGCGAGCTGCTGCACGGCCGCGTCCACCAGCGGGTGCAGCGCGTAGTCGTCGGCGCACAGGACCAGGCCGGGCACGCTTGTGTTCTGCGCCGCGCTCATGCGTGGCGGGGCGCGCGAAACGCCCAGAACTTGCTCAGCACGAAGGTGCCCGCCGCCACCAGCAGCAGCACCGCCAGCAGGCTCCACAGGTAGTGCCAGTGCAGCCAGTGCAGCGCCAGCGCGTAGAGCGCCTCGTTGGCGGCAAACGAGGCAGAGGCCACCAGAAAATAGCGCCCCGCCGCCCCCCAGCGCCAGGCATGGGCCGAGGCGAAGGTCAGTGCGGCGTGGCCGCCGTAGCTCACGCAAAAAGCCAGCAAAAAGGCCAGCCCGTTGGCCTCGAGCGGCGCCAGCCCGCCCCAGCCCACCCAGGCGGCCACGGCCAGCAGGTGAGTGGCTGCTGCCGCCCCACCGACCAGCACGAACTGCGCCACCTGGGGCAGCGCGCGCAGGCGCCGCAGGCCGGCCTGCAACGCCCTCATGGCCGGGAGCGCTCGCGCAGCGGGCTGTGGTCCTCGTCGCGCGCCACCAGGTAGCTGGGGCGGTGCTTGACCTCGTCGTAGATGCGCCCGATGTACTCGCCCAGCACGCCGATGGACATCAGCTGCACGCCCGAGAACAGCATGATGCCGGCCGCCAGCGTTGGCCAGCCCGCCAGGTCGTTGCCGAACATGAGCGTCTCCACCGTGATCCAGGCGCCATAGCCGAGCGCCACCAGCGCCACCACGCTGCCCACCACGCTCCACACGCGCAGCGGCAACGTGGTAAACGACGTCAGGCCCAGCAGCGCCAGCGAGCCCAGGCGGCGCAGGTTGAAGCTGGACGCCCCGGCCGCGCGGTCCTGCGGCACGAACGGCAGGGCCGCCGTTTTAAAGCCCACCCAGGCGTACAGCCCCTTCATGAAGCGGTGGTGCTCGGGCAGGGACTTGAGCGCCTCGGCCACGCGCCGGTCCATCCAGCGGAAGTCGCCCGCGTGCGGCGGCACCTTGACCTTGTTGCCGCTGTTGAGCAAGCGGTAGAACAGGCTGGTGCCCAGGCGCTTGGCGCTGCCCTCGGCCGTGCGGTCGGCGATCACGCCATAGACCATGTCGTAGCCCATGGCCCACAGCTCGTGCATCTGCGGCAGCATGGCCAGCGGGTGCTGGAAGTCGGCGTCGATCAGCAGCACCGCGTTGCCGCGCGCGTGGTCTATGCCGGCCGACAGCGCCGCCTCCTTGCCGAAGTTGCGCGACAGCGCCAGGTAGCGCACGGGCAGGCCCTGCAGCAGGCGCAGCGCCGCCTCGTGCGTGCCGTCGCGGCTGCCGTCGTTGACGATGACGATCTCGAACTCGGGCGTGAGCGCGCGCACCGCCTCGGCCAGGGCGCGCACGAAGGGCTCGAGGTTGGCCTCTTCGTTGTGGGCCGGCACGATGCAGCTGAGCTTCAGGGGCGCGCGCGGCAGCGCGGCGGGCGGGGCTGCCGGGGCGTAGTCGGCATGGGCGTCGTTCATCGGCCGGATTGTCCCAAAACCGGAACCTGTTGCAGCGCTGCCGGGCAGCCGGTTGGCTGCGCGCAACGCCCTACACTTGCCGCCCTCGGGGGCCTGCAGGGCGGCCGCCACGACGTATCGATCCACCATGGCAGCCATCGTCTTTTCCCACGCCAACAGTTTTCCCGCCGGCACCTACCGCGTGCTGTTCTCGCTCCTGCGCGAGCGCGGCTTCACGGTGAGCGCCGTTGAGCGCTTCGGCCACGACCCGCGCTACCCCGTGTCCAACAACTGGCCGCACCTGGTGCAGCAGCTGGCCGACTTCGCCGCCGCCGAGCAGCAGCGCACGGGCGAGCAGGCCTTTCTGGTCGGGCATTCGCTGGGCGGCTTTTTGAGCGCGATGGCCGCGTCGCGCCACCCCGAGCTGGCGCGCGGCGTGCTGCTGATCGACTCGCCCCTGATCGGTGGCTGGCGCGCCGGCGCCGTGGGCGTGGCCAAGCGTGCCCAAGTCATGGGCGCCCTGTCGCCCGGGCGCGTGAGCCGCGCCCGGCGCACCAGCTGGGCCAGCGCCGAGGAGGCGCTGGAGCATTTCCGGCGCAAGAAGATCTTTGCCCGCTGGGCGCCCGAGGTGCTGCAGGACTACGTGCAGCACGGCCTGGCCGAGCAGGAGGGCCGGCGCGTGCTGGCCTTCGAGCGCGAGGTGGAGACGAAGATCTACAACACCCTGCCGCACAACCTGGACAGCCAGCTGCGCCGCCACCCGCTGCGCTGCCCGGCCGCCTTCATCGGCGGGCGCAGCTCGGCCGAAATGCGCCAGGTCGGCATGGCGCTGACCGAGCGCCTGACCCAGGGCCGCATCATGATGCTAGACGGCAGCCACCTTTTTCCGATGGAGCAGCCGCTGACCACGGCCGCGGCCATCGAGGCGGCGCTCCTGAACCTGCAAACCGTGGCGGCAGCGCGCAAGGCAGCGACGCAGCAACATCAAAAAAAGTAGCTACACGTCCTTTCCTGGCGCGGGTTTCGGCCCGTTTTTGCTTGAAAACAGGCCGGCGCCGGTCCTCAATCGGCCCAGGTCACCGCGCCCGTCCAGGCCGTCGCCAGCACCACGATGCCGAAGGCGATGCGGTACCAAGCAAACGGCACGAAACTGTTGCGGCTGATGTAGCGCAGCAGCCAGCGCACGCAGGCCCAGGCGCTCACGAAGGAAAACAGCAGGCCCACGGCGAACAGCGGAATGTCGGCCGCCGACAGCAGCGCGCGCTCCTTGTAGAGGCTGTACGCGCCGGCGCCGATCAGCGTGGGGATGGCAAGGAAGAACGAGTAGTCGGTCGCCGCCTTGCGCGACAAGCCCAGCAGCATGCCGCCGATGATGGTCGCGCCGCTCCTGCTGGTGCCCGGCACC
>NZ_DAMCAM010000067.1:0-14813 GCF_032059615.1 Melaminivora sp.
CCGCCGCTTTCCTGCAAAGGGGCGTGCCGGTTCGACCCCGGCCCGGGGCACCAGGAGATTCCCTATGTCAGACTACAACGCTCCTTTTGAAATCCACGTCCACGGTCAGGTGCAGTTGCGCGACGACGTGAACTTCAGCCAGCTCCAGGACGCGCTCAAGCCCCTGTGGAAGTACGCCGGTGCCCGGTCGCTGGCCGACGGGGCGCAGAGCGCCTACGAAGATGAGCCGGGCATCGAGTTCGATGCCAAGGAGCGCCTGCTGCAGATTTGCTGGACCGTGCGCGGCGGTGAGGACTTCCGCCAATCGCTGGACGACATGTGCATGGGCCTGAACGAACTGGCAGAACAGGGCGCGGCCATCGAGGTCACCTTCTACGACGCGGAGTTCGACGAAGAAGAGTCCGACGACGATGCCGAGGCGCGCGACGATTTCGTGATGCTCTTCGTGGGCCCCACGCCTGCAGCCATCATGCAGGCGCAGCGCGACCTGCTGGTGCAGGACGTCGTCAACCTGATGGAGCGCCACTTCGACGGCGCCGAGCTGGGCGGCGTGGTGGGTGAGATCGACAAGCTGTTCTCCGAGCGCTTCGACGCGCTGGTGAGCTCGCTGGAGATCGGCAAGTCCCCGCGCGGCACGGGCGGGGCCGGTGGCGGCGGCCACGGCGGCGGGCGCCGCCCGCGCCATCTGCACTGAAGCTGCGGTCAATTTTGCTCTTTTAAAGAGAGCAATACCTCAAGACATGGCGGGCCTTCGGGCCCGTTTTTCATTAAAAAACCCGCGCTGGCTCCAGGCAGGGCAACGCAGCGCACGCATGTGGGGGCAAGCCCAGCCAGTGCGCGGCCGCGGCCTGTAGATCGGACAGGGAGCCCGTGGTCACCAGCCGGATCTGGCCACTGGCGCCGAAGCTCGCGTCACCCCGTTGTTCGGGCGCCAGGGCGCTGCACGCCGCCAGCAGGCGCCGGGTCTGGCGCGCCACGGCCACGCCGGTGTCGATGATCTGCACCTGCGGGCCCACCAGAGTGCGCAGCAGCTCGCGCGCAAACACGTAGTGGGTGCAGCCCAGCACCAGGGTGTCCATGGCGCCTTCGCGGGTGCCGAAGTCGCCAAGGGCCGTGGTGTAGCGCACGCACAGATCCTGCATGGCGTCCCGCGCCCGGGCAGCCTGCGGCGGCTCGCCGGTGCTTTGCTCGATGGCGTGCGCGAGGCCGTCGCAAGCCTGCACCGAGAACCGCACCCGGTCCTCGTGCGCCGCGCGCAGGCGTGCAAAGCGCTCGCTGTGCACCGTGCCGCGCGTCGCCAGCACGCCCACGTGGCCGGTGCGGGTGGCGGCTGCGGCCGGCTTGAGCGCCGGCTCCACGCCGATCACCGGCAGCCCCGGCAGGGCGGCGCGCAGCGCGTCCACCGCCGCCGCGGTGGCGGTGTTGCAGGCAACCACCAGCGCCTTGATGGCCTGCTCCTCCACCAGCCAGCGGGCAATGGCCAGCGAGCGTGCCGTGACGAAGCCGTCGCCCTTCTCACCATAGGGTGCATGCCCACTGTCGGCCAGGTAAATGAAGCGCTCGTGCGGCAGCGCCTCGCGCAGCGCGGCCAGCACGCTCAGGCCGCCAATGCCGCTGTCGAACACGCCGATGGGCTGCTGGGCAAGCACGGAAGTCATGGATTCGGTCGGGCAAGGTCGGACAGGCGTCAGGACCGCCAGTATGCCCGCGCCACGGCCCCTGCAGCCGGCAGCAGGGCTGCGACATAATCGTTCGATCGACCCGAGGCGCAACGGCGCGGTGGCGCCCACAAGGCGCGCCGCAGGGCGCCCCCGGTCCCGCCGGTGCCACAGGCCGGCCCGCTTCCCGTCTTCACCCGACACCCACCCTTTCCCGCCCAGGTTCCACGATGCCCGAATACCGTTCCAAGACCTCCACTGCCGGCCGCAACATGGCGGGCGCCCGCGCGCTGTGGCGCGCCACCGGCATGAAGGATGCCGACTTCCAGAAGCCCATCATCGCGGTGGTCAACTCGTTCACGCAGTTCGTGCCCGGCCACGTGCACCTGAAGGACCTGGGCCAGCTGGTGGCGCGCGAGATCGAGGCCGCCGGCGGCGTGGCCAAGGAGTTCAACACCATCGCCGTGGACGACGGCATCGCCATGGGCCATGACGGCATGCTGTACTCGCTGCCCAGCCGCGAGATCATCGCCGACAGCGTCGAATACATGGTGAACGCGCACTGCGCAGACGCCATGGTCTGCATCTCCAACTGCGACAAGATCACCCCTGGCATGCTGATGGCCGCCATGCGGCTGAACATTCCGGTGATCTTCGTCTCCGGCGGCCCCATGGAGGCCGGCAAGGCCAAGCTGGCCGTGCCGGGCCAGGCCACGGTGAGCTTCACCAAGAAGCTGGACCTGGTGGACGCCATGGTCATGGCCGCCGACGACAAGGTCAGCGACGCCGACGTGGCCGAGGTCGAGCGCTCGGCCTGCCCGACCTGCGGCTCGTGCTCGGGCATGTTCACCGCCAACTCCATGAACTGCCTGACCGAGGCCCTGGGCCTGTCGCTGCCGGGCAATGGCACGCTGCTGGCCACGCACGCCGACCGCGAAGAGCTGTTCAAGCGCGCCGGCCGCCGCATCGTGGAACTGGCGCGCCAGTACTACGAGCAGGATGACGAGCGCATCCTGCCGCGCTCGGTGGGCCTGCCGGCGTTCGAGAACGCCATCACGCTGGACATCGCCATGGGCGGCTCCACCAACACCATCCTGCACCTGCTGGCCATCGCGCAGGAGGCGGAGATCCCGTTCACGATGAAGGACATCGACCGCATCTCGCTGGAGGTGCCCCAGCTGTGCAAGGTCGCGCCCAACACCGACAAGTACCACATCGAGGACGTGCACCGCGCCGGCGGCATCATGGCCATCCTGGGTGAGCTGGACCGGGCCGGCAAGCTGCACACCGACGTGCCCACGGTGCACGCCAGGACCCTGGGCGAGGCGCTGGACCAGTGGGACGTGACCCGCACCCAGGACGACGCCGTGCATCGCATGTACCTGGCCGGGCCAGGCGGCATCCCCACGCAGGTGGCCTTCAGCCAGGACGCGCGCTGGCCCAGCCTGGACCTGGACCGCGAGCACGGCTGCATCCGCAGCTACGACCACGCCTACAGCAAGGAGGGCGGCCTGGCAGTGCTGCACGGCAACATCGCGCTGGACGGCTGCGTGGTCAAGACCGCCGGCGTGGACGAGTCCATCCTGGTTTTCGAGGGCCCGGCGCATGTCGTCGAGTCGCAGGACGATGCCGTTCACCACATCCTGGAAGACCAGGTGCAGCCCGGCGACGTGGTCGTGATTCGCTACGAGGGCCCTAAGGGTGGCCCCGGCATGCAGGAGATGTTGTACCCGACCAGTTATCTGAAGTCCAAGGGCCTGGGCAAGGCCTGCGCGCTGCTGACCGACGGGCGCTTTTCCGGCGGCACGTCCGGGCTGTCCATCGGCCACGTTTCGCCCGAGGCGGCATCGGGTGGCGCCATCGGCCTGGTGAGGAATGGCGACCGCATCCGCATCGACATCCCGAACCGCACCATCGACGTGCTGGTGGACGACGCCGAGCTGGCACGTCGCCGCGCCGAGCAGGACGCGAAGGGCTGGAAGCCGGCCGAGCCGCGTCCGCGCAAGGTGTCCGCGGCGCTGAAGGCCTACGCCAAGCTGGTGACCAGCGCCGACAAGGGCGCCGTGCGCGACCTGTCGCTGCTCGATTGAGCGCCCCCGCGCCCGTTGCCCTGGTCACGGGGTCGACGTCGGGCATCGGCGCAGCCATCGCGCGGCGCCTGGCGGGCGAGGGCTACGCGGTCATCGTTCATTCCCGCAGCTCGGCGCAGGCCGGCCAGGCGCTGGCCGCCGAGCTGGGTCGCGCGGTCTACATCCAGGCCGACCTGGCGGTGGATGCGGACCGTGTGCGCCTAGTGCGCGAAGCCGTGGCCGCCTGGGGCCGGCTGGACGTGCTGGTGAACAACGCTGGCATCAGCCGCGTGGTGCCGCACGACGACCTGCTCGCCGCCACGCCGGACCTCTGGCACGCTCTGCACGAGATCAGCGTGGTGGCCCCGTTCCGCCTGGTGGCAGAGGCGCGCGCGGCGCTGGAGGCGGCGGCCGAGCGTGGCCGGGCCGGCTGCGTCATCAACGTTAGCTCGCACGCCGGCGTGCGGCCCAAGGGCGCGTCCATTCCGTACGCCGCCACCAAGGCGGCGCTGAACCACGTGACGCGGCTGCTTGCCCTGTCGCTGGCGCCGCGCATCCGCGTGAATGCCGTAGCGCCGGGCCTGGTCGATACGCCGCTGACGGCAGGCTGGACGCAGGCCCAAGATTTGTGGCGCGAGCGCGCCCCCATGCGCCGCGCCGCGCAGCCGGCGGACGTCGCCCAGGCAGTGGCCATGCTCGCCGCCAGCGACTATGTGACGGGCGAAATCCTGCTGCTGGACGGCGGGCTGAATCTCACTTGACCCCTTCAAGGAAACCTGCGAACCATGAACGACCTTCACGAGCGCATCGCCGCCAGCTTCAACGCCCAGGGCCTGATGACCACGCTGGGCGCGCGCCTGGCGCATGTGCAGGACGGCGAAGTGCGCATCGAGCTGCCGTTTGACGCGCGTCTGTCCCAGCAGCACGGCTACGTGCACGCCGGCGCCATCACCAGCGTGGTGGACAGCGCCTGCGGCTATGCGGCGCTGACACGCGGGCCTGAGGGCTGCGATGTGGTCACGGCCGAGTTCAAGACCAACTTCCTGCGCCCGGCCATTGGTCAGCGCTTCGTGGCCGTGGGCCGGGTGGTCAATGCCGGGCGCCAGCTGGCGGTGGTGACCGGCGAAGTGCTGGCGCATACCGCGAATGGCGCCGAGCCCAAGGTGGTGGCGCTGATGCAGGCCACCATGGTTTACGTGCAGCCGCGCTGACGGGCCGAGGGGCCGCTCCTTTATGAATAGCTGCACGCCCTTGCCCAGCAAGGGGAAAACGGCGAAAACCCATGCAAGCTTCTGACACCGCGCGCCTGCGCGTGCTGCTGGCGGGCGTCGCCTCGCTGATCCTGACCATCGGCCTGGCGCGCTTTGCCTATACGCTGCTGCTGCCGGTGATGCGCGAGCAGGCGGGCCTGTCGTACCTGGCGGGCGGCTGGCTGGCGGCCGCCAACTACGCCGGCTACATCGCCGGGGCGTTGATCGCCGCGGTCACCGGCGACATGGCGCGCAAGTACCGCTATTACCGCTGGGGGCTGCTGGCGGCCGTGCTCAGCACTGCCGCCATGGGCCTGACGGACCACGTGCTGCTGTGGGCGCTGCTGCGCTTCATCGGCGGCATGTCCAGCAGCGCCGGCATGCTTCTGGCCTCAGGCCTGGTGCTGAACTGGCTGATGCGCCAGCGCCAGCGGCCGGTGCTGGGCCTGCACTTCACGGGCCTGGGGCTGGGCATCGCCGTGTCGGGCCTGGCGGCCGGAGCGCTGGCGCAGCTGCCCTGGTCGGGCCAGTGGCTGGCGCTGGGCGTGCTGGGGCTGGTGTTCTTCCTGCCGGCCTGGCACTGGATGCCGCAGCCGGGCGCCGCCCCCGTGGCGGGCAGCGCTGCCACTGCCGGGACGGAGGGCCGAGGGGCCGCGCCATCGCGGCGCTGGCTGGCGCTGCTGATGGCGTCGTACTTCTGTGCCGGCTTTGGCTATGTGGTGAGCGCCACCTTCATCGTCGACATCGTCGAGAAGATGCCGCTCATGGCCGGCCAGGGCGCGCTGGTGTGGATCGTCATCGGCCTGGCCGCCATCCCGTCCAGCCTGCTGTGGGACCGCGTCGCCACCGCGCTCGGGCAGGTGCCGGCGCTGCTGCTGGCCTATGGGCTGCAGATCATCTCGATCGTGCTGCCGGCGGTCAGCAGCGCGCCAGTATGGAACCTGGCCAGCGCCGTGCTGTACGGTGGCACCTTTGCCGGCATCGTCAGCCTGACGCTGGCGCTGATCGGGCGGCACTATCCTGACAACCCTTCCAAGGCCATGGCGCGCCTGACGCTCAGCTATGGCGCCGCGCAAGTCATCGCGCCGGCCATGACCGGGGCCATTGCCGCGGCCACGGGCAGCTACTCCGGGGCCCTGCTGGCCACGGCGGCCGTGATGCTGGCGGGCATGGGGCTGCTGCTGGCGCTGCGCGGGCTGGAGCGCAGCGGCGGCTGACCCGCCGTCGGTCCCGCAAGGGACGGATCGCCCCGGGGGCTGCGTCACAATGCCTGCCATGCTGATGTACCCGCATATCGATCCCGTGGCCCTGCAGATAGGGCCGCTGGCCATCCACTGGTATGGCCTGACCTACCTCGCAGCCTTCGCCCTGTTCATGTTCCTGGGCACGCTGCGCCTGCGCCATCCGCCCTATGCCGCGCTCGGCTGGACCCGCAAGGACGTGGAAGACATCCTCTTCCTGGGCGTGCTGGGCGTGGTGGTGGGCGGGCGGCTGGGCTACTGCCTGTTCTACAAGCCGGGCTACTACCTCGCGCACCCGCTGGAGGTGTTCGCCGTCTGGCAGGGCGGCATGAGCTTTCACGGCGGCCTGCTGGGCGTGATCGCGGCCATGCTGTGGTTTGCCCACTCGCGCCGCAGGCCGTGGCTGGAGGTGGCCGACTTCGTCGCGCCGTGCGTGCCCACGGGGCTGGCCGCGGGGCGCGTGGGCAACTTCATCAACGGCGAGCTGTGGGGGCGCTTCGCATCGCCCGACCTGCCCTGGGGCATGGTGTTCCCGCAAAGCGGCTCCATGCTGCCGCGCCATCCCTCGCAGATCTATCAATTCCTGCTGGAAGGACTGCTGCTGTTCGTGTTGTTGTGGCTGTACGCGCGCCGGCCGCGCCGGCGCGGCGAGGTGGCGGCGGCGTTCCTCGTCGGCTATGGCACGCTCAGGTTCATCGCCGAATATTTCCGCGAGCCCGACGCCTTCCTGGGCCTGCTCAGCCTGGGCATGAGCATGGGCCAGTGGCTGTGCCTGCCCATGATTGCCGCGGGGTTGTGGATGTGGGCCCGCGCGCAGCGCCAGCCCGTGCCTGCGCTCGCATGAAATTGCCCCGAAGTCCTTGCCAGATAAGCACTTGTTGCTACCCTTTTGATTGAACCGCCCACCACCGCGGCACGCCGATCGGCGCTGCTGCCCTGAACCCTAGACGATGAACGCAGCTTCTTCCTGGATATCCCGCAACGTGGCGCGCCTGCGCCCCGCCGCTGGCGACAAGGCCGCGGCGGCCCCCGCGTCACCGCCCGAACGCAACACCCACGAGCGCCTGCAGGCCACGCTGCGCCGCGCCGGCGAGGCCCTGCCGCCGCGCGCACTGCGCCGCCTGCTGGACGATCTGCAGGCCGTGGCGGCCGAGCGGGTCAGCGAGGTCGAGGCCGGCCGGCACGCGCAGGCCGTGGCCGACTGGTACGCCCAGGCCAAGCCGGAAGAGCGGCGCGACCTGTGGCTGCTGATCTGCGAGCAGTTCGTGCCCGACGCCGCGCAGGTCAAGGCCGCGCAGCAGCGCTACGAGCAGGCTGCCGGCACCGAGGAAGCGCCCCAGGCCGAGGCGCACCTGCGCCGGGCGCTGCTGTCGGGGCGCACCCGGCTGCTGCAGCGCTTTGCCGTGTTCCCCGAGGGGCTGCGTTTTCTGGTCAACCTGCGCGCCGAGCTGCTGCCGCGCCTGCGTGGAGACAAGCGCCTGGTGCCGCTGGACGCCGAGCTCGGGCAGCTGTTTTCCACCTGGTTCGACGTGGCCTTCCTGGAGCTGCGCCGCCTGTCCTGGGATTCGCCCGCCTCGCTGCTGGAAAAGCTCATCAAGTACGAGGCCGTGCACGACATCAAGAGCTGGGCCGACCTGAAGAACCGCCTCGACAGCGACCGGCGCTGCTATGGCTTCTTCCACCCGCGCATGCCCGATGAGCCGCTGATCTTCGTGGAGGTGGCGCTGGTCGGCGAGATTTCCTCCAGCATCACGCCGCTGCTGGACGAAACGGCCGCGCCGGCCGACCTCAAGCGCGCGACCACCGCCATCTTCTACTCCATCAGCAGCACCCAGCCGGGCCTGCGCGGGGTCAGTTTCGGCGACTCGCTGATCAAGCACGTGGCCGAGACACTCACGGGCGAGTTCCCGCGCCTGCGCACCTTTGCCACGCTCTCGCCCATCCCGGGCTTTCGTGCCTGGCTGGCCAAACACGGGGCGGAGCGCATCGACAGGATGGGCGACAAGGAGCGCGCCGAGCTGGGCCGGGCACTGCCCGAGGCGCCGGCCGAGCCGCAGATCGCCGATGTGCTGGCGGCGGCCGACCAGGCACTCGAGCTGGCGCCCAAGTCTCCCGTGGCGCAGTTCCTGCTGCGCGCCGCGGCCTGCTACCTGGGGCGCGAGCTGGACAAGAGCGGCAGGCCGCTCGACCCGGTGGCGCGTTTTCACCTGGGCAACGGCGCGCGGGTGGAGCGGCTCAACTGGGCGGGCGACCCCTCGGCCAAGGGCATGAAGCAGTCTTTCGGCCTCATGGTCAACTACCTCTACGACACCAAGCGGCTGGACCGCCACCGCACCCTGCTGGCGCAGGGCCGCATCCCCGTCTCCGCCGAGGTCGAGGGCCTGGCGCGCCAGCCATGAGCGGCGGACGGATCGAGGTGCACTGGCCGGCCGCGGACGCTGCCGTGCCCGGCCTGGTGCACGTGGTGCTGCGCCACGAAGGCCGGCTCAACGCCATGACGCGCGCCATGTGGCGCGAGCTGCGGGCGGTGTTCGAGCGCATCCAGGCCGACCCCGCTGCGCGCTGCGTGCTGGTCGAGGGCGCGGACGGTGCCTTCTGCGCCGGCGGCGACATCTCGGAGTACCCGGCCTTCCGGTTCGATCCCGCCGAGCTGCGCGACTTTCACGAAAGCGACGTCTGGGGCGGGCTGGCGGCCATGCGCCAGTGCGATGTGCCCATCGTGGCGGCCATCGCCGGCGCCTGCATGGGCGCGGGGGTGGAGATTGCCAGCTGCTGCGACCTGCGCATCGCCGCCGCCGACGCCCGCTTTGGCGCGCCCATCGCGCGGCTGGGCTTTCCGATGGCGCCGCGCGAGGCGGCGCTGGTGGCCGGCGCCGTGGGCGAGACCGTGGCGCGCCAGATGTTGCTGGAGGCCGCCACCTTCGACGCCGCGCAGATGCTCGGCTGCGGCTTTCTCAGCCGCGTGGCGCAGCCCGGTCAGCTGGCCGCCGAGGCGCTGGCCAGCGCCCGGCGCATCGCCCGCCTGGCCCCTGGCGCGGCCCGCATGAACAAGCAGACGCTGCGCGCGCTGTCTGCCATGAAATCGCCGTTTTCCGGTGCCGGTGCTGGACTCGGTGCTATCGAAAAAGAAGACCAGGGTATGGCGGAGCCCGATCCGTATGCCTACGCCGACAGCGCCGAGCACCGCGAGGGCATCACGGCCTTTCTTGCCAAGCGCGCGCCGGTGTTCTGACGGTTTCTTTTCTTTCCGCGTCCCTGCCATGACCCTGCCTTCGCTCAACCTCTACAGCGCCCTGCGCGCCGCCTTTCCGGCCGACCTGGACAGCACGGCGGTGGAGGCCACCGGCCCGCACGGTGAATCGCTGAACTACACCTGGCGCGACCTGGAGCGCGCCAGCGCCCGCATCGCCAACCTGCTGCAGTCGCTGGCCCTGCCCAAGGGCAGCCGCGTCGCCGTGCAGGTGGAAAAGTCCGTCGAGGCCCTGCTGCTGTACCTGGCCACGCTGCGCGCGGGCCATGTCTTCCTGCCGCTCAACACCGCCTACAAGAGCGCCGAGATCGAGTACTTCATCGACAACGCCGAGCCGGCGGTGGTGGTGTGCACGCCGGGCAACTTCGGCTGGGTCTCGCGCATCGCGTTCGCGCGTGGCGCGCACAGCGTCTTCACGCTCGGCGACGACCGCAGCGGCAGCCTGCTGGAGCGTGCGGCGCACTTCGGCGACGAGCACGAGCCCGTGGCCCGCACCGCCCAGGACCTGGCGGCCATCCTCTACACCAGCGGCACCACCGGGCGCAGCAAGGGCGCCATGCTCACGCACGGCAACCTGCTGTCCAACGCCCTGGTGCTCAAGGACTACTGGGGCTGGCGGGAGGGCGACGTGCTGGTCCACGCCTTGCCCATCTTCCATGTGCACGGCCTGTTCGTGGCCATCCATGGCGCGCTGATCAACGGCAGCAAGATGATCTGGCTGCCGCGCTTCGAGCCGCGCGCCGTCATCGACGCCCTGCCGCGCGCCACCGTCTTCATGGGCGTGCCGACGCTGTACGTGCGCATGCTGGCCGACCCCGCGCTCACGCGCGAGGCGGCGCGGCACATGCGCCTGTTCATCTCGGGCTCGGCACCTCTGCTCATCGAGACCTTCCGCCAGTGGCAGGAGCGCACCGGCCACACCATCCTGGAGCGCTACGGCATGAGCGAGACCATCATGCTCACCTCCAACCCCTGGACGGCCGACGAGCGCCACGGTGGCCAGGACGAGCGGCGCGGCGCCACGGTGGGCTTTGCGCTGCCGGGCGTGGGGCTGCGCGTGGTCGATGACGGCGGCACCCCGGTGGCCGCGGGCGAGGCCGGCCACATCCAGGTGCGCGGGCCCAATGTCTTCGCCGGCTACTGGCGCATGCCCGAGAAAACGCGTGAAGAGTTCACGGCCGACGGCTGGTTCAGGACGGGCGACGTGGGGCTGCAGGACGAGCGCGGCTACGTGACCATCATCGGCCGCAGCAAGGACCTGATCATCAGCGGCGGCTACAACGTCTATCCCGCCGAGGTGGAGAGTGTGCTCAACGAGCTGCCGGGCGTGGCCGAGAGCGCCGTGGTCGGGGTGCCGCACCCCGATTTCGGCGAGGCCGGCGTGGCCATCGTCGTGCCGCGCCCGGGCGCCGCGCCCGATCCCGACGCGCTGCTGCTGCAGCTCAAGCAGCAACTGGCCGGCTACAAGGTGCCCAAGCGCTGCTTTCTCGCCGCCGAGCTGCCGCGCAACACCATGGGCAAGGTGCAGAAGAACCTGCTGCGCGAGCAGCACCAGGATCTGTTCGCCTGAACGGCAGCGGGGCAGGGCGCGCAAGCCGCTGCCACGCTTCCAAATACAGAGCTGCCCGTCCTTGCCTGGCGCCGGAAAGCGCCAGTTTCATTGCTCAGCGCAACACCAGCACCGGGATGTGCGAGTGCGTGAGCACGTGCTGCGTCTCGCTGCCCAGCAGCAGGCGCTTGAGGCCCTTGCGCCCGTGCGACGCCATGACGATCAGGTCGCACTCGTGCTTCCTGGCGGCAGCCAGCACGGCTTCGGCGATCAGATCGGACTTGACCACGGCGGACTTGACCGTGATGCCTGCGGCCTTGCCGCGCTGCTTGATGCCGTTGACCAGCCCCAGCGCCGCGTCGCCCCACTGCGCCTCGACGCGCTTGACCTCGGTCGGGTCCACCGCCGCGCCGCCCTCGAAATAGCTGCGCGGATAGCGCGGCACCACCTTCAGCGCCACGACCGAGGCGCCCGTGAGTCGGGCCAGTTCCAGCCCGCTCTCGACGGCTTTTTCGGACAATTCGGAGCCGTCGGTGGCGATCAGGATGCATTGGTACATGAAAGGGCTCCTCGGAGAGGGGTCACGGGGAATGGAAAAGGCTTGAGAGCATAGGATGTCGGGCGCCCCTTGTATCTTGATCCAAGTCAATATTGCCGGCTTGCGCCGGAGTTAGGCTTTGCTCCATGTCAATTTTCCCGTCCAGCCCGTTCGCGCCCGCTGGCACACCTGCCGCGCGCGAGGACGCCGCACCCGGGCACGCCGAACGCGACCTCGCGCTGCTGGACGATCCCCAGGAATGGTCCGCATTCGGCCGGCCCCACGGTGTGGCGGACGCGGCTGGTCTCGCCCCCAAGGAGACGGCCTGGGAGTCCCACGTCGTGCTCGGCGGCATGCACTGCGCGGCCTGCGCCCTCACCATCGAAGAAGCCCTGCGGCGCGTGCCGGGCGTGCAGGAGGCTGACGTGAGCGCCGCCACCTGCCGCGCGCGCGTGGTCTGGCACCCGGGGCAGGTGTTGCCGTCCGGCTGGATGGACGCCGTACGCCATGCCGGCTACCACGCCATGCCCGCCATGGACGCCTTTGCCCGCGAGCAGCGCCAGCGCGAGCACCGCCGTGCACTGTGGCGCTGGCTGGTGGCGGGCTTTTGCATGATGCAGGTCATGATGTACGCCTGGCCGGCCTACCAGGCCATGCCGGGCGACCTGACGCTGGAGATGGAGCAGCTCTTGCGCTGGGCTTCCTGGGTCATCAGCCTGCCGGTGGTGCTGTTTGCCTGCGGGCCGTTCTTCACCAGCGCGCTGCGCGACATCCGCCAGCGCCGGGTCAGCATGGACCTGCCGGTGGCCGCAGGCATGCTGATCGCCTTCGTCGTGAGCATGGCGGGCACGTTCGACCCGACGGGGCCCTTCGGGCGCGAGGTCTACTACGACTCGCTGACCATGTTCGTGTTCTTTCTGCTGACCGGCCGCTGGCTGGAGCTGCGCCTGCGCGACCGCACCGCCGGCGCGCTGGAGGCGGTCATGAACCGGCTGCCTGACAGTGTGGAGCGGCGCGGCGCCGATGGCGGTTTCGAGCGCGTGTCCACGCGCCGGCTGAAGGTGGGCGACGTGGTGCGGGTGCTGCCCGGCGAGGCCTTTCCGGCGGACGGGCGCATCGCGGCCGGCAGCACGCAGGCCGACGAGGCCCTGCTCACCGGTGAGTCCACCGCCGTGGACAAGCCGCTGGGCACCAGCGTCACGGCCGGCAGCTACAACCTGCGCTCGGCCGTGCAGGTCGAGGTGCAGGCGCTGGGCGCCGGGACGCGCTTCGGCCAGATCGTCGCGCTGATGGAGAGCGCCTCGCTGCAAAAACCCCGGCTGGCACAGCTGGCCGATCGCGTGGCGCGGCCCTTCCTCGTCGCCGTGTTGCTGGCGGCAGCCGTGGCCGTGCTGTGGTGGTGGCCCACCGACCCGGCGCGGGCGCTCATGGTGGCCGTGTCGGTGTTGATCGTCACCTGCCCGTGCGCACTGTCGCTGGCCACGCCGGTGGCCATGCTGACCTCCGCCGGCACGCTGGCGCGGCGCGGCGTGCTGGTGCGCAACCTGCAGGCCCTGGAGGCGCTGGCGGCGGTGGACACGGTGGTCTTCGACAAGACCGGCACGCTCACCCGCGACGGCCTGTCGCTGCAGGAAGTGCGCCCGGGCCCGGGCTTCACGGGCGAGTCCGCGCTGGCACTCGCGGCACGGCTCGCAAGCCATTCCCTGCACCCGGTCTCGCGCGCGCTGGCCCGCGAGGGGCAGGACCTTGCAGCGCCTGAGGGCTGGAACGTGCGCGACGTGCGCGAGATCACCGGTGCGGGCCTGGAGGCCGCGGTCAGCCTGCCCGGTGGCGGGGAGGGCGTGCTGCGCCTGGGTTCGGCCGCGCACACCCGCCTGCCGCAGCGGGATGCACAGGCGCTGTTGTCGCTCGAACACAACGGACGGGTCGAGGAGCTGGGACATTTTGTCCTGGCCGAAGAGCTGCGGCCCGAGGCGGCACAGGTGGTCCGGCAGCTGCAGGAGGCCGGCGTGCAGGTGGAACTGCTGTCCGGCGACCGGCCCCAGGCCGTGCGGCAGGTTGCCGCGCGCGCCGGCATTTCCGCCGCGCGCGGCGGCTGCACGCCCCAGGACAAGCTCGAACACCTGCAGGCCTTGCAGCGCCAGCACCGCCAGGTGGCCATGGTGGGCGACGGCCTGAATGACGGCCCGGTGCTGGCGGGCGCGCACGTGTCCTTTGCTTTTGGCCGGGCCGTGCCCCTGGCCCAGTCAAAGTCCGATCTGGTCGTTATGGGCGACAATCTCGGGTTGGTCGCGCAGGCGCTGCTGCTATCGCGGCGCACCCTGCGCATCGTGCGCCAGAACCTGTGGTGGGCTGCCGGCTACAACGCCCTGGGCGTGCCCCTGGCATTTGCCGGCTACATGCCCGCATGGCTGGCAGGACTGGGCATGGCGCTCAGCTCGCTGCTGGTGGTGCTCAACGCCGCGCGCCTGGCGCGCAGCCCCGGGGCGCCCGACGGCGGCGCGGCGGCGCTGGCCGCGCCGGCTCTGGAGATCGCGTGACATGGACATTCTCTACCTGCTGATTCCCCTTTCCGTGGTGCTCGTGCTGTTCGTGCTGGCCGGGCTGTGGTGGGCGGTCTATCGAGGGCAGTTCGAGAACGTCGATCAGGAAGGAGAGCGCATTCTGCGGGATGGTTGACGTCGGTCAACGTCCCCAGGGTGAGCCTGGCTGAAACTTTTTGCTGCAATTACAAGAGGTGCCCGATGGAATCTGCACAAACGAAAATAGCGCATTACGACGATACCGTCGTGCGCCAGTTCACGATCATGTCGGTCGTGTGGGGGGTGGTCGGCATGCTGGTCGGGGTGTTCATCGCCGCCCAGCTGACCTGGCCTGAATTGAACTTCGGCATCCCGTGGCTCAGCTACGGGCGCCTGCGGCCGCTGCACACTAACGCGGTCATCTTCGCCTTCGGCGGCTGCGGCCTGTTTGCCACCAGCTACTGGGTGGTGCAGCGCACCTGCCAGACGCGGCTGTTCCTGCCCAAGCTGGCCGCCTTCACCTTCTGGGGCTGGCAGGCTGTGATCGTGGCCGCCGCCATCAGCCTGCCGCTGGGCTACACCTCGGGCAAGGAATACGCCGAGCTCGAGTGGCCCATCGACATCCTGATCGCCGCCGTGTGGGTCAGCTACGCCGTGGTGTTTTTCGGCACCATCGGCATCCGCAAGGTCCGGCACATCTACGTGGCCAACTGGTTCTTCGGCGCCTTCATCATCG
>NZ_DAMCAM010000068.1:0-14781 GCF_032059615.1 Melaminivora sp.
TGAGGTCCGGGTCCACCGCGGCGTAGTTCAGGTACAGCACCTCCTTGCCGGGGTTTCGCGCATTGTGCTTGTCCAGCGCGTCCATGATGGCCAGCGCGGGGCCCGAACCGTTGCCCTGCACCACGTAGCGCGCACCCTGGTCCATGGCCGAGCGCAGGGCGCTGGTGGTCTCCTGGGGCGAGAGCTTGTTGTCGATGCCGATGATCTCGAACTTCACGCCCGAGGCGTTCTTCTTGTTGAACTCCTCGGCCAGGAACTGCCAGGTCTTGAGCTGGTTCGTGCCCACGGCCGCCATCAGGCCCGACAACGGATCCAGCCAAGCGATCTTCACCGTCTCGCCCTTCTGGGCGAAGGCAGCACCCGTGCAGGCCAGCAGCGTGCCGGCGGCGACCATCTTGAGCGCGAATTTCATGGGCTTGTCTCCTTGTCCGATAGGCTTTGTTGTGACCTGGGCAGCGTACAAGCCCGCACCCCCTTCCCATTCAGGGATTGCCCCTAGCAGCTATCGCCCAAGCGACTGCCGCCAGGGACGCGCTCCTCAGAGCCCGGGCAGGCGGTAGTCAGCCAGCTGCTCGCGCAGGCGCGTCTTGAGCATCTTGCCGGTGGCGCCCAGCGGGATGGCATCGACGAAAACCACATCGTCGGGGATCTGCCACTTGGCCGTCTTGCCCTCGTAGAAGGCCAGCAGATCCTCGCGCGTCACCTCCGAGCCGGGCTTCTTCATCACCGCGACGATGGGCCGCTCGTCCCACTTGGGGTGCGGCATGCCGATGCAGGCGGCCATGGCCACGGCCGGGTGGGCCATGGCGATGTTCTCGATGTCGATGGAGCTGATCCACTCGCCGCCGGACTTGATCACGTCCTTGCTGCGGTCGGTGATCTGCATGAATCCGTCCTCGTCGATGGTGGCCACGTCGCCCGTGGGGAACCAGCCGTGGCCGTCCGCGTCCTTGAGCAGCGGGCTGGAGCCGCGGTAGTAGCTGTCGAGCACCCAGGGCCCGCGCACCAGCAGGTCGCCGTAGGTCTTGCCGTCCCAGGGCAGCTCGCGGCCCTCGCCGTCGACGATCTTCATGTCCACCCCGAAGATGGCGCGGCCCTGCTTCTGCAGCCAGTGCATCTGCTCGCTCTCGGGCAGGCGCAGGTGCTTGTTCTTGAGCGAGGCGAGCGTGCCCAGCGGGCTCATCTCCGTCATGCCCCAGGCGTGCAGCACCGTCACGCCGTAGCCTTCCTGGAAGGCGGTGATCATGGCCGGCGGGCAGGCCGAGCCGCCGATCACGGTGCGGTTGAGCGTGCTGAACTTGCCGCCGGTGCTGCCCACGTGGTTGAGCAGCATCTGCCAGACGGTGGGCACGCCCGCGGCGAAAGTGACGCCCTCGGCCTCGATCAGCTCATAGACCGACTTGCCGTCCAGCGCCGGGCCGGGGAAGACCACCTTGCAGCCGGTGAGCGCTGCCGAATACGGCAGGCCCCAGGCGTTGACGTGGAACATGGGCACCACCGGCAGCACGGCATCGCGCGCCGACAGGCACATCACGTCGGGCAGCGCCGCGGCATAGGCGTGCAGCACCGTGGAGCGGTGGCTGTAGAGCGCGCCCTTGGGGTTGCCCGTGGTGCCGCTGGTGTAGCACAGGCTGGAGGCGGTGTTCTCGTCGAGCTCGGGCCAGCGGTAGTCGTCCGATGCTGCGCCGATCCAGTCCTCGTAGCTCACCAGGCCGGGGACGCCCGAATCCTGCGGCAGGCGGTCGGCATCGCACAGGGCCACCCACTTCTTCACCGTGGGGCACTTGGCGTGCACGGCCTGCACCAGCGGCAGGAAGGTGAGGTCGAAGCACAGCGCCTGGTCCTCGGCGTGGTTGACGATCCAGGCGATCTGCTCAGGGTGCAGGCGCGGGTTGATGGTGTGCAGCACCCGGCCCGAGCCGGAGACGCCGAAGTACATCTCCATGTGGCGGTAGCCGTTCCAGGCCAGCGATGCCACGCGGTCGCCCCTGCCCAGGCCCAGGGCATCGAGTGTGTGGGCCAGCTGACGCGAGCGGCGCGCCAGGTCGCGGTAGGTATAGCGGTGGATGTCGCCCTCGACCCGGCGCGAGACGATCTCCCCGTCACCGTGGTGCCGCTCGGCGAAGGTGATGAGCGAGGAGATCAAAAGAGGTTGGCTCTGCATCAGGCCCAGCATGGAACGGCTCCTTGGAAACGTGTGGGATCAGGAAAAACGGACGCGGCATCGTAGCGGCGAAAAACCGGTCCCACTGTCACCTTGCCATCAGGAAAAGCACCGGTAAGGCCATGCGCGAAGCGGGTGTAGCGCGCCGCGCCGACAATGGCCCGCATGACCGATTCCGCGCCCTCGCCCGCCCCGACGCGCGATGCATCCGTGTGGTGCCCCGCGTGGCAGGACGGTTTTGCCGACCTGGGGCCCGCCTTCGTGCGCGACGTGCTGCCCCAGCCCCTGGCGGACCCGTACTGGGTCGGCACCAGCGCGCAGGCGGGCGCGCTGATCGGCCTGCCCGAGGGCTGGCAGCGCTCGCCCGAGATGCTGGCCGCCTTCACCGGCAACACCCTGCTGCCGGGCAGCCGGCCCGTGGCCACCATCTACAGTGGCCACCAGTTCGGCGTCTGGGCCGGGCAGCTGGGCGATGGCCGCGCGCTGCTGCTGGGCCAGACCTGCGGCCAGGAGCTGCAGCTCAAGGGCAGCGGACGCACGCCGTTCTCGCGCATGGGCGATGGTCGCGCGGTGCTGCGCTCGTCGATCCGCGAATTCCTGTGCAGCGAGGCCATGCATGCGCTGGGCATACCGACCACGCGGGCGCTGTGCGTGACCGGCTCGCCCGCCCTGGTGGCGCGCGAAGAGCTGGAGACGGCCGCGGTCGTCACGCGCCTGGCCGAGAGCTTCATCCGCTTCGGCCATTTCGAGCACTTCGCCGCGCGCGGCCACACCGACGAGCTGCGCGCCCTGGCCGACCACGTGATCGAGCGCCACTACCCCGCCTGCCGCGCCAACGCCGGCCCGCAGCGCGCCGCCTACGCTGCGCTGCTGGAGGCCGTCACCGAGCGCACCGCGCGACTGCTGGCGCAGTGGCAGGCCGTGGGCTTTTGCCACGGCGTGATGAACACCGACAACATGAGCATCCTGGGCCTGACGCTGGACTACGGGCCCTTTCAGTTCCTGGACGCCTACGACCCCGGGCACATCTGCAACCACAGCGACGCGCAGGGGCGCTATGCCTTCGACCGCCAGCCGACCGTGGCCTGGTGGAACCTGCACCGGCTGGCGCAGGCACTGATGCCGCTGATCGACGACGTGCAGGCCGCACAGTCGGCGCTGGCGGGCTATGAGGCCACCCTCAACCACGCCTACCTCGCGCTCATGCGCGCCAAGCTGGGCCTGGGCGCGGCCGTGCAGGGCGACGATGCCGGCCTGCTGCAGCAGCTGCTGGCGCTGCTGGCGGCCGACCGGGTGGACTACCCGATCTTCTGGCGGCGCCTGTCGCAGGCCGTGGCCACGGGCGACTTCGGCGCGGTGCGCGACCTGTTCCTGGATGGTGCCGGCATCGACGCCTGGCTGCTCACCTATCAGGAGCTGCTGGCCCAGCAGGAGCGCGGGTTTGCGGCCGATTTGATGCTCAGGAGCAACCCCAGGTTCGTGCTGCGCAACCACCTGGCCGAACAGGCCATCCGGGCAGCGAAACTCGGGGACTTCAGCGAAGTCCAAACGCTGCAGACGCTGCTGGCGCGCCCGTTCGACGAGCACCCGGGCCATGACGCCCACGCCGGCTTTCCGCCCGACTGGGCGGCCCACCTCTCCATCAGTTGCTCCTCATGACCTACCCCATCCACAAGACCGACACCGAGTGGCAGGCCCACCTGCAGCAGCGCGGCGCCGAGCCGCGCGCCTTCGAGGTCACGCGCCGCGCGGCCACCGAGCGCCCCTTCACCGGCAAGTACGAGCGGCACTGGGCCGATGGCAGCTACCACTGCGTGTGCTGCGGCGCCAAATTGTTCGACTCGGCAACGAAGTTCGACGCCGGCTGCGGCTGGCCGAGCTTCTCCGAGGCCGTGCCCGGCGCCATCCGCGAGATCGAGGACCGCAGCCACGGCATGGTGCGCACCGAGACCGTTTGTGCACAATGCGGCGCCCACCTCGGCCACGTCTTCCCGGACGGGCCGGCCCCCACGGGCCTGCGCTACTGCATGAACTCCGCCTCGCTCGACTTCGAGCCGCCCGCGACGTAACTTTCATGAAACTGCTGATCGACTTTCTCCCCATCGCGCTGTTCTTCGCCGCATTCAAGCTGTGGGGCATCTACGTGGCCACGGCCGTGGCCATCGTCGCCACCGTGGCGCAGATCGCCTATTTGCGCCTGCGCCACGGGCGGGTGGAGCCCATGCAGTGGATGAGCCTGGGCGTCATCGTGCTCTTCGGCGGCGCCACGCTGCTCGCGCAGAGCGAGACCTTCATCAAGTGGAAGCCCACGGTGCTGTACTGGCTGATGGGCGGCGCGCTGCTGGTCGGGCAGGTGCTGCTGCGCAAGAACTTCATCCGCACGCTGATGGGCAGCCAGATCACGCTGCCCGACGCCGCCTGGCGCCAGCTCAACTGGGCCTGGACGGGCTTCTTTGCCGTCATGGGGGTGCTCAACCTCTGGGTGGCACACCGCTTCGACACCGACACCTGGGTCAGCTTCAAGCTCTTTGGCGGCATCGGGCTCATGCTCGCCTTCGTGGTGGCCCAGGGGCTCTACCTGAGCCGCTTCATCAAGGACGGCGAGGGCAGCTCGCCCCACGCCAAGGACGCACAGCCATGAACGACACCACCATCCAGGCCCCCGTGGCCATCACCGCCGAGGCCATGCAGGCCCACCTGCAGGCCACGCTACAACCCACCTTCCTGGAAGTGCTGGACGAGAGCTGGCAGCACGAGGGTCATCCCGGCGCCAACGGCACGGGCTTTGGCACGCACTTTCGCGTACGCGTGGCCTCGCCCTTGTTCGAGGGCCAGCGCCGCGTTGCGCAGCACCGGCTTGTGTATGATGCGCTGCGCGTTTTCATAGACGCCGGCGCCCATGCCATCGCCATCGAGACCCTGTGATCGCACTGCAATCGGCAACGCCCCGGGCCCGGCCCCACCCCTTTCCCACTCCCTTTCCTTCCATGAAGAACAAGCTCCTGTCCGGCCTGGTGGCCGCAGCCATGCTGGGCGCGGTTGCCCTGCCCGCGGCGGCACAGAACATCGCCATCGTCAACGGCAAGCCCGTGCCCAAGGAGCGCGCCGAGGTTCTCAAGCAGCAGGTCGAGCGCTCGGGCCGCCCGGTCACGCCCGAACTCGAAGCCCAGATCCGGGAAGAAGTGATTGCGCGCGAAATCTTCATGCAGGAGGCGCAGCGGCGCGGCCTGGAAGCCTCGCCGGACTACAAGGCGCAGATGGAGCTGGCGCGCCAGACCATTCTGATCCGCGAACTGTTTGCTGACTACCAGAAGAAGAACCCCGTCACCGACGCGGAGATCAAGGCCGAGTACGACAAGTTCGCTGCCGCCAACGGTGGCAAGGAATACAAGGCCAGCCATATCCTGGTCGAAAAGGAAGACGAGGCCCGCGCCATCCTCGCGCAGCTCAAGAAGGGCGGCAAGTTCGAGGACATCGCCAGGAAGCAGTCCAAGGACCCCGGCTCCGGCGCGCGCGGCGGCGACCTCGACTGGGCCAACCCCGCCAGCTATGTGCCCGAGTTCAGCGAGGCGCTGGTCAAGCTGGAGAAGGGCAAGACCACGCAGGAGCCCGTCAAGAGCCAGTTCGGCTGGCACATCATCCGCCTGGACGACGTGCGCGAGGCCGAGCTGCCCAAACTGGAAGAAGTCAAGCCCCAGGTGGCCCAGCAGATGGAACAGCAGAAGCTGATGAAGTTCCAGGAAGACCTGCGTGCCAAGGCCAAGGTCGAGTAATCGGCCCTACCCCTTCTTGAAAAACGCGGCCCGGGCCGCGTTTTTCTTTGGGCGCGTGTGGGCGGTGCTCAGGAGGAGAAGTAGCGCTGCCAGACCATCAGCGCCAGGATCATCACTGGCTGGTGCAGCATGTAGTAGCTGAGCGAATGCCGGCCCAGCCAGGCCAGCGGCGCGGCCCCGGCGGGCAGGGGCCCGGCCAGCGGCTGCGAGGGCCGGGCCAGCAGCCAGCGGCCCAGGGCCAGGCCCCACCACACCACGCCCAGCCACGGAAAGACCGGCACGTAGTCCTCGGTGTAGGGCCTGCGCGTGACCAGCCCGAGCCAGTTGTGGCTGCGGCCGTTCAGGGCCTCGGTGAGGGTCCCGGCAGGCAGCAGCTGCACCAGGGAGGGCAGTGCCAGCGCCCCGGCACCAGCCAGCAGCAGCACCCCCGCGCGCCAGTGCACACTCAGGCGCGCCACCATCAGCATCACCGCCAGAGCGTGCAGCACCCCGAAGTGGATGAAACTGAGCGGAAACAGCAGATAGGAGCCCGCGCTGACCAGCAGCGCGCACGCGGCCACCTGCGTCCAGCGGCGCAGGAACCGCTGGCACGGCACGCCCTGCTGCCCGGCCACCGACTGGCCCAGGCCGGCGCACAGCAAGAACAGGGTGACGATGGCCGTGCGCTGCAGCGTCCAGAACGGGTCGCGCAGGAAGTCCTGGCGCCACAGGCCGAAGTGGTTCAGGTCGAATGCCAGGTGGTAGAACGTCATCCACACCAGCGCCAGGCCACGCAGCGCGTCCAGGCGCGCAAAGCGCGCATGGGCAGGCGGGTGCAATGGGACAGTCATGCAGGAACCCCTGGTGGAAAAAAAGCCCGCCGGCCTGCAGAACGTGTTCACGCTCTCAGGCTTGCAGGCTTTCACTCTGACCCCCTCTCCCGCGGCACGGCAGAGGGAGCGGGGAGTCTCAGGCGGACACGCCTTCGGCCGCTTCGGCGTACTCCTCGATCTGGTCGAAGTTCAGGTAGCGGTAGACGCTCGCCTTGTCGGCGTCGATCACACCCATCTCGGCCAGGTACTCCTCCTTCGTCGGCAGGTGGCCCAGGCGCGAGGCGATGGCGGCCAGCTCGGCCGAGCCCAGGAACACGTTGGTGTTCTTGCCCAGGCGGTTGGGGAAGTTGCGGGTCGAGGTGGAGATCACCGTCGCGCCTTCGCGCACCTGCGCCTGGTTGCCCATGCACAACGAGCAGCCGGGCATTTCGGTGCGTGCGCCGGCCGTGCCGAAAGCGGCGTAGTGGCCTTCCTTGATCAGCTCGCTCTGGTCCATCTTGGTGGGCGGCGCGACCCACAGCTTGACGGGGATGTCGCGCTGGCCGCCCAGCAGCTTGGCGGCTGCGCGGAAGTGGCCGATGTTGGTCATGCACGAGCCGATGAAGGCCTCGTCGATCTTGGTCCCGGCGACTTCGGACAGGAACTTGGCGTCGTCCGGGTCGTTGGGGCAGCAGACGATGGGCTCCTTGATGTCGCTCATGTCGATCTCGATCACGGCAGCGTACTCGGCGTCCTTGTCGGCCTCCAGCAGCTCGGGGTTGGCCAGCCACTGCTCCACCTTCTCGATGCGGCGCGCGAGGGTCTTGGCGTCCTGGTAGCCGTCGGCGATCATGTTCTTCATCAGAACGATGTTCGACTTCAGGTACTCGATGACCGGCTCCTTGTCCAGCTTGATGGTGCAGCCGGCGGCGCTGCGCTCGGCCGAAGCGTCGGACAGCTCGAAGGCCTGCTCGACCTTGAGCTGGGGCAGGCCCTCGATTTCCAGGATGCGGCCCGAGAACACGTTCTTCTTGCCGGCCTTGGCCACCGTGAGCAGGCCCGCCTTGATGGCGTAGAGCGGAATGGCGTGCACCAGGTCGCGCAGCGTCACGCCCGGCTGCATCTCGCCCTTGAAGCGCACCAGCACCGATTCCGGCATGTCCAGCGGCATGACGCCCGTGGCCGCGCCGAAGGCCACCAGGCCGGAGCCCGCGGGGAAGCTGATGCCGATGGGGAAGCGCGTGTGCGAGTCGCCGCCCGTGCCCACGGTGTCCGGCAGCAGCAGGCGGTTGAGCCAGCTGTGGATTACGCCGTCGCCCGGACGCAGCGCCACGCCGCCGCGGCTGCTGATGAATGCGGGCAGTTCGCGATGCGTCCTGACGTCCACGGGCTTGGGGTACGCGGCCGTATGGCAGAACGACTGCATGACCAGGTCGGCCGAGAAGCCCAGGCAGGCCAGGTCTTTCAATTCGTCGCGCGTCATGGGGCCGGTGGTGTCCTGGCTGCCCACGGTGGTCATGCGCGGCTCGCAGTAGGTGCCGGGGCGCACGCCCTGGCCTTCCGGCAGGCCGACGGCGCGGCCGACCATCTTCTGCGCCAACGTGAAGCCGGCCTTGGATTCGGCAGGCGCCTGGGGCAGGCGGAAGGCGGTCGACGCGGGCAGGCCCAGGGCCTCGCGCGCCTTGGCCGTGAGCGAGCGGCCGATGATCAGGTTGATGCGACCGCCGGCGCGCACTTCGTCCAGCAGCACGTCGCTCTTGAGCGCGAACTCGGCCACGGTCTCGCCGTTCTTGACGATCTTGCCGTCGTAGGGCAGCACGTCGATGACGTCACCCATTTCCAGCTTGGACACGTCCACCTCGATGGGCAGCGCACCGGAGTCTTCCTGCGTGTTGAAGAAGATGGGAGCGATCTTGCCGCCCAGCGTCACGCCGCCGAAACGCTTGTTGGGCACGAAGGGAATGTCCTGGCCCGTGGCCCAGATCACGCTGTTGGTGGCCGACTTGCGGCTGGAGCCGGTGCCCACCACGTCGCCCACATAGGCCACCAGGTGGCCCTTGGCCTTCAGGTCCTCGATGAACTGCATGGGGCCGCGCTTGCCGTCTTCCTCGGGCTTGAAGGCCGCGTCGGGGCGGGTGTTCTTCAGCATCGCCAGGTAGTGCAGCGGGATGTCGGGACGGCTCCAGGCGTCGGGCGCGGGCGACAGGTCGTCGGTGTTGGTCTCGCCGGGCACCTTGAAGACGGTGACGGTGATCTTCTTCTCGACCTCGGGGCGGCTGGTGAACCACTCGGCGTCGGCCCAGCTTTGCATCACTTCCTTAGCCTTGGCGTTGCCGGCCTTGGCCTTCACAGACACGTCGTTGAAGAAGTCGAACATCAGGAGCGTCTTCTTCAGCGCCTCGGCCGCCACGCCCGCCACTTCGGCGTCGTCCAGCAGTTCGATCAGCGGATGCACGTTGTACCCGCCCACCATGGTGCCCAGCAGCTCGGTGGCCTTGGCGCGTGAGATCAGCTCCACTGCCAGATCACCGTGCGCGACGGCGGCCAGGAACGAGGCCTTGACCTTGGCCGCATCGTCCACGCCCGGCGGCACGCGGTGCGTGAGCAGGTCGAGCAGGAACCCGGCCTCGCCGGCCGGAGGGTTCTTGATCAGCTCGATCAGCTCGGCGGTCTGCTTCGCGTCGAGCGGCAGCGGGGGGATGCCGAGCGCGGCGCGCTCGGCCACGTGGTCGCGGTAGGCTTTCAACATGTCTTCGTTCTCCCGGGGATGATGGTCAAAAGTGTGGGTCAAAGGGGTGGGCCGGGCGCAGGACCGGCCAGCGCGCCGCGCATGCCGCAGCGCGTTGGCCGGTGGGGCAGGTCAGAGGTGAGGGACGTCCGGCTAGCGGTTGCCGACGCTGTCGAGCAGGCTTTGCTGGGGCGACTTCTTGATGGCCTCGGCCACGGTGTACTGCTCCGGGCTCATGCACTCGTCGGCCATGCGCTGGCCGAGCTTCTGGTTCATGAGCATGGATTTGTTGGCGATCTGGATCCACACGGCGCCGGCGCGCGCGTCCTCCAGGCGCACCGCGCCGGTGGAGGTGGCCACGGGCGCCATGTGGTACTTGAAGCCCTTGCCCTGCACGTGGAAGCGCCCGGGCGACTGGGCGTCGGGCTGGATGTCCACCGACGCGCCCAGCTCGCAGGCGATGTGGCCGGTGTGCACGCGCTCGGAGATGGCGAGCTCCTCGGGGCTGAGCGCGGCCTCGGCGGCTGCGAGGCCCGCGGCCGCCTGCACCGCGGTGCTGTGCAGCAGCGTGCGGCTGCTGGGCGGCGACACCTTGGCCACCTGCGCGTTCTTGGCCCCCTTGTTGCTCTTGGCAATGGCCCTGGCGGCCGGCTTGGCGGCAGTCTTGCTCTTGGCTTCTGCCTTGGCCGCGGGCTGGGCCGGCTGCGTGGGTGCGGCTTGTGACCAGGCCCAGGTGGGGGCCAGCAACATCAGGGCGCAAGGAATGAGGGTCTTCATGGGGACTCCTGCAGCGAAACGGGTGAGAGGACGACGACGGACGCGGGCCGGTCAGCCCGCGGGCGCTATTGTCGCCGCACCCTGAAACCAGGCTTGCACCGGGGGCGCAAGCCGCTGGCCGGTCTGGTGCGCGCGTTCGAGCACTTGCCAGAAATAGCGGTAGCTGGCGCGGTCGTGCAGCGCGCCCGCGTCGCTGATGGGCGCCCAGCCGGCGGCCGCGGCGGCCAGCAGGATGCGCGCGGCGCGCTCGACCTCGTCGGCCTGGGGCGCGAAGGCCGCCAGGATGGGCCGGATCTGCGCCGGGTGGATGCTCCACATGCGGGTGTAGCCGAACTCCTGCGCGGCGCGCGTGGCGGCCGCCTGCAGGGCGGCGCCGTCGCTGAACTCGGTGACCACGCAGTGCGAGGGCATCTTGCCGTGGGCGTGGCAGGCGGCGGCGATCTCCAGCTTGGCGCGCACCACCAGGGGGTGCTCGAACTGGCCCTGCGCGCCCATGGCCGAGGCGGGGATGGCGCCACCGTGGGCCGAGACGAAGTCCATCAGACCAAAGCTCAGGCTCTGGATGCGCGGGTGCGCGGCGATCTCGAAGGCGCGATGCACCGCCGCCGGCGATTCGATCAGCGCGTGCAGCGGCAGCTCGCGCGCGCCGGCCGCGTCCAGCAGCCGTTCGGCGCGCAACACGTCATCGACCGACTCGACCTTGGGCAGCATCAGGTGGCACAGGCGGCGGCCGGCCTGGCCGGCGATGATCTCCACGTCCTGAGCGAAGGCCGGGTGGTCCACGGTGTGCACGCGCGCCGCCACCCGGTTGCCGGGCGCGGCAGCGAGAGCGAGACGCGCCACCAGTTCGGCGTGCGCGCGCTCCTCACCCACGGGGGCGCCGTCCTCGCAGTCCAGCGTCACATCGACCACGCAGTGGCCGAACTCCTGCGTCAGCTCCTGCTGCAGCTGCAGGCTCTTGCGCATGCGCGCCTCCACGCCGCTGTAGTGATCGCACACCGGCAGGCGCGCCGTGGCCGCCTGGGCGTCCAGGAGCACGTCGCGGGGGTGGGAGGAGGCTGGGGTCATGGGTCAGGAGGCAGGACGTGGGGCTTGCGTGGCCGGGGTTGTTGGCGCGAGGGGCTGGAAAGTCTCGGGCCGGGGCGGCAGGAGCAGCCGCCGGCCTTTTACTATCAAAAATAGAGCATCCTGCCCTGGAGCAGCGCCAAATTCCGGAGAAAACCCTCCGAAACCCACGCCACTGCAGGGCATGCAGCTCTCTTTTTCAGAGCAGGTGCTTCACGCCATCCTGCTCGCCCTGCAGCTCGGCCAGGGTGGCGTCGATGCGCTCCTGCGAGAAGGCGTCGATGTCCAGACCCTCGACGATCTTGTACTTGCCGCCCTCGGTGGTCACGGGGAAGCCGAAGACGATGTCCTTCGGAATGCCGTACTCGCCGTTGGAGGGCACGCCCATGGTCACCCATTCGCCCTGGCTGCCCAGGGCCCAGTCGCGCATGTGGTCGATGGCGGCGTTGGCGGCCGAAGCGGCGGACGACAGGCCGCGCGCGGCGATGATGGCCGCGCCGCGCTTGCCCACGGTGGGCAGGAACACGTCCTTGTTCCAGGCAGCGTCGTTGATGGCGTCCTTGACCGACTTGCCATCGACGGTGGCGAAGCGGTAGTCGGCGTACATGGTGGGCGAGTGGTTGCCCCAGACCGTGAGCTTGCGGATGTCGCCGACCTTGAAGCCGCCCTTGGAGGCCAGTTGCGAGGCCGCGCGGTTGTGGTCCAGACGCAGCATGGCGGTGAAGTTCTCGCGCGGCAGATCGGGCGCGCTCTTCATGGCGATGTAGGCGTTGGTGTTGGCCGGGTTGCCCACCACCAGCACCTTGACGTCGCGCGAAGCAACCGCGTTCAGCGCCTTGCCCTGGGCGGTGAAGATCTGCGCGTTGGCCGCCAGCAGGTCGGCGCGCTCCATGCCGGGGCCGCGCGGGCGGGCACCCACCAGCAGGGCGTAGTCCGTGTCCTTGAAGGCCGTCATGGGGTCGGAGTGGGCCTCGATGCCGGCCAGCAGCGGGAAGGCGCAGTCTTCCAGTTCCATGATCACGCCCTTGAGCGCGTTCTGGGCCTTCTCGTCGGGGATCTCCAGCAGCTGCAGGATGACGGGCTGGTCCTTGCCCAGCATTTCGCCGGAGGCGATACGGAACAGCAGGGCGTAACCGATCTGGCCGGCTGCTCCGGTGACGGCGACACGGACGGGCTTCTTGCTCATGGGAAAACTCCAGATGACACAACGGTGAATGGGTCTGTGCTGCAGGGCAGCACCAGCGCGTCATCAGCAGCTTTCGTGCCCGGCAAAACAGTTGCGAAGTGTAGCGCCGAAAGCGCGCGCCGGTCAATTTGTCTTATGTCTTATATAAGATTATCATTGCAAGACCATAGCGCCCGCGCCGTCCTCCGCTCCCTCAGTTTCGGCGCGCCCCGTTGCGCCGCATCCCTGCCCATGTCCTCCACCGCCCCACCCGCCTCCGAAGGCGCCGCCGGCAGCAGCCCGCTGACGCAGGCGCCCGCCTTCAGTCCGCTCTACCAGCAGATCAAGGGCCTGATCCTGCACAGCCTGCAGCACGGCGAATGGAAGCCCGGGGAGGCCATTCCCAGCGAGATGGAGCTGGCCGCGCGCTTTCGCGTCAGCCAGGGCACGGTGCGCAAGGCCATCGACGAGCTGGCCGCCGACAACCTGCTCACGCGCCGCCAGGGCAAGGGCACCTTCGTCGCCACGCACGCAGAGCAGCGCGTGCAGTACCGCTTCCTCAAGCTTCTGCCCGACGGTGGCGAAAGCCAGGGCGAGCTGCGCGCGCAGCGCACCATCCTGGAATGCCGGCGCCAGCGCGCCAGTGCCGACGTGGCTCGCGCCCTGGCGCTGCGCACGGGCGATGCGGTCATGCTGGCGCGGCGCATCCTGTCGTTTGCCGGCCTGCCGACCATCCTGGAGGACATCTGGCTGCCGGGCCAGGCCTTCAAGGGCCTCACGGCCGAGCAGATGGCCAGCTACCAGGGGCCGACCTACGCCATGTTCGAGCTCGACTTCGGCGTGCGCATGGTGCGTGCCGAGGAGAAACTGCGCGCCGTGCTGCCCGACGAGCAGCAGGCCGAGCGCCTGGCGGTCTCCACCAGCACGCCGCTGCTGAGCGTGGAGCGCCTGTCCTACACCTACAACGATGTTCCCATGGAGTTACGCCGTGGCCTGTACCGCACGGACACGCACCACTACCACAACCACTTGAGCTGAAGGGCCGCGGCGCGCCCCTGGCCGGGGCCTGGAAAACACACCGTGCGGCCCGCAAACACCACACGATAAGCAATCGCCGCAATGCACTGATGTTGCATTGCAATAGAATTTTGGGTTGGTCGCCTACAACCGATTACAACGCAGTTACATCCATGAAGGACCCACGCCATGAACGAGCCTGCCCAGAAACGGCCTGAGTTTCGCAACATCCACCTGTTCAGCGACATCCCGACCTACCGCCTGCCCCTGGCGGCGCTGGTTTCCATCCTGCACCGCGTGAGCGGGCTGCTGATGTTCCTGCTGCTGCCCCTGATCATCTGGCTGTTCGACAAATCGGTGTCCTCCGAGATTTCGTTCGGCACCTTCCGCGCAGCCTTTGCCAGCGGCTTGGGCATCGTGCCGGCGTGGCTGCTCAAGCTCGTCGTGCTGGCCCTGATCTGGTCCTACCTGCACCACCTGTTCGCCGGCGTGCGCCACCTGTGGATGGACGTGACGCACCACACGACCAAGGAATTCGGTCGCCAGACCGCCCTGGCCACCCTGGTGGCCGCCGTGGTGCTGACGCTGGCGCTGGGCGCCAAGCTGTTCGGCCTGTACTGATCCACCCGCTCAAGGAGTAAAACCATGGCCGCTACCTATGGCTACAAGCGCACCGCCGTCGGTGCCCACTACGGCTGGCGCGACTTCCTGGTGCAGCGCATCACCGCTGCCCTGATGACCGCCTTCACCCTGCTGGTGCTGGCCAAGGTGCTGTTCACCTCGGGCCCCATCGGCTACGACACCTGGGCCGGCATCTTCGCCCCGCAGTGGATGAAAGCGCTCACCTTCGCCGTCATCGTCGCGCTGATCTGGCACGCCTGGGTGGGCGTGTGCAGCATCTGGTACGACTACGGCAAGCCCGCGGGCCTGCGCCTGTTCCTGCAGGCCCTCTCCGCGATCTGGCTGATCGCTTGCGGCGGTTGGGCCGTGCAGGTGCTGTGGCGCCTGTGACCCTCGTGCACGCCCTTTTCGTACCCACGCACCCCATAAGCCCACGATCATGAGTTACACCCAAAAAGATATCGCCCGCCGCAAGTTCGACGTCGTCATCGTCGGGGCCGGCGGCTCCGGCATGCGCGCATCGCTGGAACTGTCGCGCGCCGGCCTGTCCGTGGCCTGCCTGTCCAAGGTCTTCCCCACGCGCTCGCACACCGTGGCCGCGCAGGGCGGCGTCTCGGCCGCCCTCGGCAACATGAGCGAGGACAACTGGCACTACCACTTCTACGACACCATCAAGGGCG
>NZ_DAMCAM010000069.1:0-14319 GCF_032059615.1 Melaminivora sp.
TCACCAGCGCCGGCACCGGCTGCATGGCGGCGCTGGACGCGCAGCGCTTCCTGGAACAGAGCGAGTAACCCGCTAGCCTGCTCCGCCCGGGGCCGGGCGCAGACCTATACTCGCGCCTGTTTCGGGTGCCGGCCCGCGCTGATGTCCACTTCAGCCAGCGCCGGTGAAACGGGAAGCCGGTGCCGCCTTGCCAGAGCAGGGCCATTCCGGCGCAGCCCCCGCTGCTGTGAGCCTGACGACGCCACATCCAGCCACTGCGCCCCCACGGGTGCGGGAAGGCGTGGCCGAGGACGAAGGCAAGCCAGAAGACCGGCCCGGAGCATTCAAGGCATGGGCTTCGGGGACGGGGCCGGGCCTGCGCCGTCCGGTGGGCGCTGCCTCGCGCAGTGCCTGGCCGCGCCGCCTGCAGCACCCGCTTTTTCCGGTCCATCCCCTCCCGCCCGTGCCCTCGCAATCCTGGCGAAACGGACTGGACCATGCACATCGAACCCGGCGTCGTTGACGGCGCAAAAATCTTCCTCAGCTATGCCAGCGCCGCCGCGCTGCTGGCCACCACGGCGTTTGCCGGCGCACGCGCGCTGCGCGAGCAGGGCGCGGCCACCCTGGCCGGGCGCAGCCTGCTGGCGGCGCTGCTGGTGTTTTGCTCGTTCGAGGTGCTGCCGCACCACCCAGTGGGCGTGTCCGAGGTGCACCTGATCCTGGGCAGCACGCTGCTGCTGCTGTTCGGCCCCGCGGCCGCCGCCATCGGCCTGGCAGCCGGGCTGCTGGTGCAGGGCCTGTTCTTTGCCCCGCCCGATCTGCCCCAGTACGGCATGAACGTGACCACGCTGCTGGCGCCGCTGTTTGCCACGGCGGCGCTGGCGCGGCGCATCATCGCCCCGCACACGCGCTATGTGGACCTGAGCTACGCACAGACCTTCAAGCTGTCGCTGGCGTACCAGGGCGGCATCGTCGCCTGGGTGGCCTTCTGGGCGCTGTACGGCCACGGCGTGGGCGCAGGCAACCTGCAGCAGATCGCATCCTTTGGCGGCGCCTATCTGCTGGTCATCCTGGTCGAGCCGCTGGTGGACCTGGCCGTGCTGGCCGCCGCCAAGGCGGCCCGCCGCCTGCACGGCTCGGCGCTGCTGGAGCGCCGCCTGTTTGCCGCTGGAGCATGAACGTGATGAACCAAGACATCCGCCCGGCCCTGGGCAAGATTCCCGCCACCGTCGTCACCGGCTTTCTGGGCAGCGGCAAGACCACGCTCCTGCGCCATGTGCTGGGCAATGCCGAAGGCCGGCGCATCGCCGTCATCGTCAACGAGTTCGGTGAACTGGGTATCGACGGCGACATCCTGAAGGCCTGCGGCATCGGCTGCGAGGACGAGGGCGGCGAGCAGGCCGGCCAGCTGTACGAGCTGGCCAACGGCTGCATGTGCTGCACGGTGCAGGAAGAGTTCTTCCCGGTGATGCAGCAGCTGGCCGCGCGCCGGCACGAGATCGACGCCGTGCTGATCGAAACCAGCGGCCTGGCACTGCCCAAGCCCCTGGTGCAAGCCTTCCAGTGGCCCGAGATCGCCGGCACCTTTACCGTGGATGCCGTGGTCACCGTGGTGGACACGCCGGCCGCTGCTGCCGGCCAGTTCGCCGCCCACCCCGAGGCCGTGGACGCCCAGCGCCGCGCGGACCCCAATCTGGACCACGAATCGCCCCTGCACGAGCTGTTCGAGGACCAGCTCGGCGCGGCCGACCTGGTGGTGCTCAACAAGTGCGACCTGGTTCAGGAGGCCGCCCTGGCCCAGGTCGAGGCCCTGGTGCGCGCCGAGCTGCCGTCCGAGGTCAAGGTGGTGCACGCCACCGAGGGCCGCCTGCCGCTGGATGTCCTGCTGGGCCTGCAGCGCGCTGCCGAGACCACCATCGACGAGCGCGCCAGCCACCACGACCATGACGAAGACCACGACCATGACGAGTTCCAGTCCTTTGACGTGGCGCTGCCCCAGGTCGAACGCGAGGCGCTGATCGCCACGCTGCAGCAGCTGGTGACCGAGCAGTCCATCCTGCGCATCAAGGGTTTCGCCGCCCTGCCGGGCAAGCCCATGCGCCTGCTGGTGCAGGGCGTGGGCGCGCGCTTTTCGCACCACTTCGACCGGCCCTGGCGCGCGGGCGAGGAGCGGCAAACGCGCCTGGTCTTCATCGGCCAGGGCCTGGACGAAGCCGCCGTGCGCGCCGCGCTGGCGCCGCTGGGGGCATAAAACGCCCCTTTTCCATAGCTGCCTGCGCTTGTCCACCAACGCTCTCCGCTCCCTCGCCCCCTTGGGGGAGAGGGCTGGGGTGAGGGGGTTTGCCAGCGCAGCGCCCCCATCTGACACCCTCACCCCAACCCTCTCCCGCGTGCGGGAGAAGGAGTAACACCCTCGCCCCATGCACCTGCTGAGCACCCGCCCCGGCGGCTTCGTCGAGGACGACAGCGCCGTCATCTGCCTGGACCAGACGCCCGCCGACATCGTCGTGCTCAGCAGCGCCGACACCACGCTGGCCCTGCTGGCCGCCGCGCGCGCGCAGCTGGCGCAGACCGACCCCGGCTTTCCCAGCCTGCGCCTGGCCAATTTGCTGCACCTGCGCGGCAATGCCTCGCTCGATCGCTACGCCGACGAGGTGTTGCGGCACGCGCGTGTGGTCATCGTCGATCACCTGGGGTCGGAGTCCACCTGGCCCTACGGCATCCAGCAACTCGCCGCCCTGGCGCGCCAGCACCGGCAGGCGCTGACGCTGTTCTCGGGCGACCTGACCGAAGACCCGGCCCTGCTGGCGCGCGGCACCCTGCCCGCGGGCACCGGCCGGCTGCTGTGGCGCTACCTGCGTGCGGGCGGCGCGGCCAACGCCCTGCACTTCCTGCGCGCTGTCGCCTGGCATGGCCTGGCTTATGGCAGCGAGCCACCACCGCCGCGCCCGCTGCCGCAGGTCGCCTTGCATGTGCCAGCAGCCTGGGCACAGACCGCAACGCCTCACCTCGCCACCCACGACCCGGCCCTGCCAGCCGACGACCCACTGGCCATGCTGCAACGCGCCTGGCACCCGGGCGCGCCGGTCGTGGCTCTGGTCTTTTATCGCTCGCACCTGCTGGCCGGCAACACCGCCGCCTTTGACGATCTGGCGCTGGCGCTGCACGCACGCGGCCTGAACGCCCTGCCGCTGGCGCTGGACTCGCTCAAGGACGCCCTGTGCCTGGCCACGCTGCGCGCGCTGTGCGAGCAGCACGCGGTGCAGCTGGTGCTCAACACCACGGCCTTTGCCGCCCTGGGCCACGACGGCGGCGCGCAGCCGCAGGACGCGCTGGCCGGCGACGCGCCGGTGCTGCAGGTCATCGTCAGCGGCACCGACCGCGGCGGCTGGCTGCAAGACAGCCAGGGCCTGCGCCCGCGCGACATCGCCATGCAGATCGTGCTGCCCGAGATGGACGGACGCATCGTCAGCCGCGCCATCAGCTTCAAAGCGGGCACCGAGCGCTGCCCGCACACCCAGGTCGATCTGGTGCGCTACCAAAGCGAGCCTGACCGGGTGGATTTCGTCGCCGAACTGGCGCAGCGCTGGTGCCGCCTGCGCCAGCTGGCGCCCCGGGACAAGCGGCTGGCGCTGATCCTGGCCAACTACCCCGGCAGCGAAGGCCGCATCGGCAGCGGCGTGGGGCTGGATACCCCCGCCTCGGTCATGCAGCTGCTGCACCTGCTGCAGCGCGAGGGCCACGACCTGGGCACTGAGGCCCTGCCCGAGAACGGCGACGCGCTGATGCGCCGCCTGACCACAGGCATCGCCAACGACCCGCAGCTGTGGCCGCTGCGCCCCGCCCTGCAAAGCTATCCGCTGGCCGACTACCGCGCCCGCCTGGCGGCCCTGCCACCGGGCATGGAAGCCGCCATCACCGCCCGCTGGGGCGCGCCCGAAGCCGACCCCGCCCTGCGCCAGGGCCGCTTCATGATTGCCGGCCTGCGCCTGGGCCGGATCTTTGTCGGCATCCAGCCTGCGCGCACCCTGGAGGTGCAGGACTGGGCCAACTACCACGACGCCGAGCTGCCGCCACCGCACCACTACCTGGCGTTCTACTTCTGGCTGCGCGACGTGTTCGGGGTGGACGCGCTGGCGCACGTGGGCAAGCACGGCAACCTGGAATGGCTGCCGGGCAAGAGCCTGGCGCTGTCGGCCAGCTGCTGGCCCGACGCCATCCTGGGTCCCCTGCCGCACCTGTACCCCTTCATCGTCAACGACCCCGGCGAGGGCGCGCAGGCCAAGCGGCGCACCCAGGCCGTCATCATCGACCACCTGATGCCGCCGCTCACGCGCGCGGAGAATCACGGGCCGATGCAGGAGCTGGAGCGCTTGGTCGACGAGTTCTACGATGCCCTGCTGGTCGATGCGCGCCGCGCCGACCTGCTGCGCCAACAGATTCTGGCCCTGGTGCGCCAGCAGCAACTCGCCGGCGAGCTGGGTCTGGAAGGGGCGCTGGCGCAGGGCGAGGACGACAGCGTGCTCGAGCGCATCGACGCCTACCTGTGCGAATTGAAGGAAACGCAGATCCGCGACGGCCTGCACATCTTTGGCGCCAGCCCCACCGGGGCGCAGCGCCACGACACCCTGCTGGCCCTGGCGCGCTACGCCAGCGCCGATGGCGCACCCGGCCTGATCGCCGCACTGGCCGCCGACCTGTTGGGGGACGGCACGGACCCCTTTGCCCCCGGCAGCGCCGAACCCTTCACGGCAGAGCGCCCGGCGCTGCTGCAGCAAGTCAGCGACGCGCCCTGGCGCCACTGGGGCGACACGCGCGAGCGGCTGGAACTGCTGGCCGCGCGGCTGCTGCAAGAACGGCTGGATCAGGCGGGCGCCAGCGTGACCGGGCCCGAGGACCGGACCACACCGACCGGCCAGAGCGGCGCCACCGCCCCCCTGGCGGGGGGTGGCGGTGCGCCCGCCCGCGCCCTCGAGGGCGGCCCCGGCCCTTCTGACAATTTTGATAGCAAGCTCTCATTACCCAGCAAGGGTTTGGGACCGATTTCGCTTGAAAACACCGACGCTGCGCTGGATCGCGTGCTGCAGGTGCTGGCCCCACGCCTGGACGCTTGCGGCGGCGAGGAGCTGCGCCAGTTCAGCCAGGCGCTGCGCGGGCGCTTCGTGCCGCCGGGGCCCAGCGGCTCGCCCTCGCGCGGGCGGCCCGACGTGCTGCCCACGGGGCGCAATTTCTACACCGTGGACACCCGCGCCATCCCCACGCAGACCGCCTGGGCGCTGGGCGAGCGCGCCGCCCGCGCTCTGATCGAGCGCCACCTGCAAGAGCACGGCGACTACCCGCGCAGCATCGGCCTGTCCGTCTGGGGCACGGCCACCATGCGCACCGGCGGCGACGACATCGCGCAGGCGCTGGCGCTCATCGGCGTGCGCCCGCGCTGGGCGCCGGGCAGCCAGCGTGTGGTGGACTTCGAGGTCATCCCGTGCGTGGGCCTGCACCGGCCGCGCGTGGACGTGACGCTGCGCATCTCCGGCCTGTTTCGCGACGCCTTCCCGGCCACCGTGCAGCTGTTCGATGCCGCCGTGCAGGCCGTGGCGGCGCTGGACGGCGAGGACGAGCACGACAACCCCATCCGCGCGCGCATCCTGGCCGACAGCGCGCAACTGGCCGCGCAGGGCTTGGCGCCAGACGAGGCACGCCGGCGCGCCGGCTGGCGCGTGTTTGGCAGCCGCCCGGGGCACTACGGCAGCGGGCTGGAATTGCTGCTGCGCTCGGGCCAGTGGGACAGCGACGCCGACCTGGGCCGCGCCTGGCTCGCCGCCAGCAGCCACGCCTATGGCCAGAGCGACGAGGGCAGCGCCGCCGGCGACGCGCTGGCGCTGCGGGTGGCCGGGCTGGACGCCGTGCTGCACAACCAGGATAGCCGCGAGCACGACATCCTCGACTCGGGCGACTACCACCTGTTCCAGGGCGGCATGGCGGTCAGCGTGCGGCATCTGTCGGGGCGCCAGCCGGCGCTCTACCACGGCGACCACGGCAACCCGGCGCAGCCGCGCGTGCGCAGCCTGCAGGAGGAAATCGGCCGCGTGGTGCGCGCGCGCATGACCAACCCCAAGTGGCTGGCCGGCGTGCGCCGCCATGGCTACAAGGGCGCGTTCGAGATGGCGGCCAGCGTGGACTATTTGTTCGGCTTCGACGCCACGGCGCGCGTGGTGGGCGACCACCACTATGCGATGGTCACCGAGGCCTATGTCTTCGACGAGGTGAACCGCGAGTTTCTGGCCCAGCACAACCTGCAGGCGCTGGCCGACATCCTGTCGCGCCTGCGCGAGGCAATTGCGCGGGGGTTGTGGCAGGAGCCGGGGGACTGCGCCGCGCGGCTCGACGATCTGGCGCTGGCGCACGATGAGCAGCTGGAGTGACCCTCGCCCCGCCCTGCCCCTCTCCCTCCCCCGCTGGGGGAGGGCCGGGGTGGGGGCCAGCGACGGTGGCCGCATGACGCTGCACGCCAGAACCAGCCGGCCCCCATCCCCACCTTCCCCCAGAGGGGGAAGGAGCAAGAGTTGCGCACCGCCTCGGGTCTTGCTCCCTCCCCCACTGGGGGAGGGCTGGGGTGGGGGCCAGCGACAGTGGCCTCATGACGCCGTGCGCCAGAGCCAGCCGGCCCCCATCCCCGCCTTCCCCCAGAGGGGGAAGGAGCAATACCGCTGCCTTGGCTCCCTCTCCCGCGTGCGGGAGAGGGCAAGGGTGAGGGTGCCAGCCCTGGGCGCCGTGCCTGAACTACCACCCCCTCACCCCCACCCTCTCCCCCAAGGGGGGCGAGGGAGAAAAACCGGATACCGCCCACCCTCTGTCATGAAGCCTGACCACTCCTCCCCACCTCCACCTCCACCTCCACCTCCCTTTCCCCTTCCCCCACCCTTCCCCTTCGCCGCCATCACCGGCCAGCCGCGCCTGACCCTGGCCCTGCTGCTCGCCGCCATCGACCCCGCCATCGGCGGCGTGCTGATCGAAGGCCCGCGCGGCACGGCCAAGTCCACGGCGGCGCGGGCGCTGGCGCAGCTGCTGGCGCCGGCGCCCTTCGTCACCGTGCCGCTGGGTGCGGCGCTGGAGAGCGTCACCGGCACGCTGGACCTGCAAAGCGCCCTGGCCGGCCATGAAGTGCGCTTCGCCCCCGGGCTGCTGGCGCGCGCCCACGGCGGCGTGCTCTACGTGGACGAAGTCAACCTGCTGCCCGACGCCCTGGTCGATGTGCTGCTGGACGCCGCCGCCAGCGGCCTGAATCTGGTCGAGCGCGACGGCATCTCGCACCAGCACGCGGCGCGCTTCGTTCTGGTGGGCACCATGAACCCCGAGGAAGGCGCGCTGCGCCCGCAGCTGCTCGACCGCCTGGGCCTGGCCGTGCGGCTGGACAACGTGCAGGATGCCGCCACGCGCCAGGCCATCGTGCGTGCGCGCCTGGCTTTTGATGCCGATCCGGCCGGCTTTGCCGCCCGCCATGCAGACGCCCAGCAGCAGCTGACACGGCAACTGGAGCGCGCCCGCGCCCGGGCCGCCGACGCAGCCGCCCTGCCCTGGAGCGACACCGTACACGCCGCCGTCAGCGAGCTGTGCATCACCGCCCAGGTGGACGGCCTGCGCGCCGACCTGGTGCTGCTGCGCGCCGCGCGGGCCTTTGCCGCCTGGCAGGACGCTGCCGAAGTGCTGCCCGTGCACGTGCACGAGGTGGCCGAGCTGGTGCTGGGCCACCGCCGCCAGGCCGGCGCGCCGGTGGCGCCGCCCTCGGCAGCGCAGGCACCGGGCGCCGACCCGGACACACCGCCGCCCGAAGCGCCGCCGCTGGACGCAACGCCAACAGCACCCGGCCCTGCCCCGGCCGCGCCTCCCGCCTTCCGCCCGGCGGGGCCCCCGGGCGCGCAGACCGCGGGCACGCCCCCCGCGCACGAGGGTGCCGCAGACCCAACCCCCCCTGGCGGCGCCGGCCGATCCGGCCCGCCCGCAGCCCCCGGGGGCCAGTCCGGAGCCGACTGGGGCGCGCTGCCGCCCGAGCCCGTCGGCATCGCCCCGGTCAAGCCCTTGCGCCCGCTGCAGGGGGTCGGCACAAAAAAACCCTGAGCCCCTCGCCCGCCCACCCCGGCCGCCACCGGGGCCGCGAGGGGCCCGCCACCCCGGGCGCCACCCTGGCCGCACACGCGGCCGCCCCGGGCCCGGCACGCACCGGGCCCCATCCCATCGACTGGCCGCGCACCCTGGTCGCGCGCGGCGGGCAGGCGCGGCTGGTGCCCGGCCACCTGCGCCGGCGCCCGGTGCCGCCGCATGCGCCGGCGCTGCACTGCTTCGTGCTCGATTGTTCGGGCTCCATGCTGTGCGCCGGCCAGCTGGCGCGCGCCAAGGGTGTGCTGGCCGAGCTGCTGGCGCAGGCCTATCGCTGGCGCGATCCGGTGGCGCTGCTGGGCTTCGGCGGCGCCGGCAGCACGCTGGTGCTGGCGCCGGGCCGCGCGCTGCAGGACGCGGGCCGCACGCTGGCCCCGCTGGGCGGCGGCGGCGGCACGCCGCTCACCCAGGCGCTGGCGGACGCCGACGCCCTGCTGCGCCGCCACCGCCAGGGCCAGCGCTGGCTGTGGCTGCTGACCGACGGACGCACGCGCGAGCGCCCGGCCCGGCCCCGGCACGCCGACTGGCTGTGCGTGATCGACTTCGACACGGCCCGCCCGCCCCTGGGCCGGGCCCCCGCCCTGGCCGCCGCCTGGGACGCACGGCACCTGCGCGCCGCGGACGTCTGGGCCTGAAGCGCCAGGGGCACGGGGCACGCGCAAGGCTGGCCTCCTGCCGCCGAAAACCGCCCCGGCGCCCTGCCGCAGAAAAAGCGGCCTGTGCCCCCGACTCCGGCAGAAGACCGCAAGCAGCGCACGCCGTTTCAGGCATCAAACCATGCGCAATCCCTTATCCAGCCTGGGCTTGAAGCTATCAAATTCGCCGGTTCATGGCGGTGGCGGCAGGCCCTGCAGACACTGCACCACCGCCGCCGCCGCCTCGTCGATACGCGGCCCGGCGCGCAGCACCACGTCGAACTGCTGCGCCGTCAGGGTGCAGTAGCGCTGCTCGCGCACTGCGCGCAGGGCGTGCCAGCCGGGGCGCTGTGGCGGCGGCACGGTGGCGCCCACGGCGGTGGTGATGAGCACGTCCGGGTCGGCACGCAGGGCGTATTCCGGGCCCAGGCGCGGAAATGCCCCAAGCCGGCCCGGCACCACATTGGCCAGGCCCAGCCGCGCCAGGGTCTCGCCGATGAAGGATTCCTCGCTGGCCGCCACCTTGCCGCCGTGCAGCTCCAGGTACACGCGCCGCCCGCGCCAGCCCGGGGGCACGCGCCGGCGCTGGTTCTGCACACGCACGTCCAGGCCGCGCCACAGGCGCTCGCCCGCGCCAGGGCGGCCGAGCGCCTGGGCGATGGTCTCCAGGTTGTGGCGGATGTCCTCGTGGCTGCGCGCCTCCAGCGCCAGCACGCGCAGGCCCAGCGCCTGCAGGCGCTCGAAGGCCCGGCTGCGCGCGCCCAGCAGCACCAGGTCGGGGCGCAGGGCGACGATGGCCTCGACATTGGCGTCCGCCATGCCGCCCACGCGCGGCAGCGGCTGCACGCTGGCCGGCCAGTCCGAGTGGCGGTCGATGGCCACCAGCCGCTCGCAGGCGCCCAGGGCGCAGACCGCCTCGGTCAACGAGGGCTGCAGGGCGACGATGCGCTGCGGGGCAACGGCAGGGGCCGGGGTCTGCGCCTGAGCCAGGCCGGCGGCCAGCAGCAGCCCGGCGGCAAGGCGGGAAGAGGGGGACATGCGTGAAAAGGAAGGTGGGAAGGGGGCCGGCAGCGCGGCACCGGGGGCTTTTGCCATCCGGACTATAATCGCGGGCTTTTCCCTTTGCGCCCAGGCCGCCCCACGGCAGCCGGGCCACGGCGGAAGAGCCGGGTTACCGCCACCCGTTCCCCTTGGCGAGGTGAGGCCTGCCGGGCCTGATGAGTGAATGACCCATCAGCTGCACCGCAGGCCGTGATAACGATCGGAGTGTCCTCATGGCACGCGTATGTGAAGTCACGGGCAAGAAGCCCATGGTGGGAAACAACGTCTCCCACGCCAACAACAAGACCAAGCGCCGTTTCCTGCCCAACCTGCAGTACCGCCGCTTCTGGGTGGAGAGCGAAAACCGCTGGGTGCGCCTGCGCGTGTCCGGTGCCGCGCTGCGCCTGATCGACAAGAACGGCATCGAGTCCGTGCTCGCAGACATGCGCGCACGCGGCCAGGCCTGATCACTGACTGAAGGAGCACCACCATGGCTACCAAAGGCGGACGCGAAAAGATCAAGCTGGTGTCCTCGGCTGCAACCGGGCACTTCTACACCACCACCAAGAACAAGAAGACGATGCCTGAGAAGATGTCGATCATCAAGTTCGACCCCAAGGCGCGCAAGCACGTGGAGTACAAGGAAGCGAAGCTGAAGTAATTTGGCTGGCCTTCCAGGAAATAAAAAACCGCCCGGTTTGCACCGGGCGGTTTTTTTATTTCACCATGACTCCAGCACCGAACTTCGCTGGACTACGCCAAAGCCCGATACAGCAGGTTTATCAATAACTTAGGCGCGTTCATCATATGCCGGTGCTTTCTAAAACCCGACCCGGCTTGTGACCTCATGGCTCCCATGTGGCCCCTGCAAACCGGGTCCTTCGAGGAGTCATCGTGGCAAAAATAAAACTCACCAAATCCGCTGTCGATGTGGCGCAACCCCAGGCGCAGGCCGTCGAACTCCGAGACACCCTGGTGCCCGGCTTCCTGTGCAAGATTACACCAGCGGGCCGCAAGGTGTTCATGCTCCAGTACCGGACCAATTCCGGCGAACGCCGTAAGCCCGCCTTGGGGCTGTACGGGGAACTGACCGTCGAGCAGGCCCGCTCACTGGCACAGGAATGGCTGGCCGAAGTTCGCCGGGGTGGCGATCCTGGCGCCGCCAAGGCTGCGGCCCGTACCGCCCCCACGGTCAAGGAACTGTGCGAGAAGTTCATGGAGGACCACTCCAAGCAGCGCAACAAGCCCAGTACGCAGGCCGGCTACCAAAAGTGTATCAATAACAACATCATCCCGCTGCTGGGCCGTATGAAGGTGCAGGAGGTGAAGCGCCCGGACGTGGCCGAAGCGATGAAGAAGATGGCGCACAAGCCAGCGGATGCGAACCGCACGTTCAGCGTGATGCGCAAGATGTTCAACCTGGCCGAGGTGTGGGGCTACCGGCCCGACGGCACCAACCCGTGCCGCCACGTCCCGATGTACCCCAACGGCAAGGCCACCCACCTCATCAGCGATGAAGAAATGGGCAAGCTGTTCCGGTACCTCGACTATCTGGAAACCGATGGTCTGGGGTTGGATCACGCCATCTTGCCGCTAGCGATCCGGCTGCAATTTGAGTTCGCGGGCCGCCGTTCCGAGATCGTCACGCTGCAATGGGATTGGGTGGATTTGGCGAACCGGCGCGTGGTCTGGCCTGACAGCAAGACCGGGGGTATGTCCAAGCCCTTGAGCGAGGAAGCCCATCGACTGCTCTCCACCGCGCCTCGCCAGGAAGGTTGCCCGCACGTGTTCAGCTCCCCGAACCATCCGGGGCAACACATGACCACCGGTGAGTATTACGGAGGCTGGACCCGCATCCTCAAGCGCGCAGGCGTGAGCCACGTGGGCACACACGGCATCCGACACCGCTCAGCGACCGACATCGCCAACTCCGGGATTCCGGTGAAGGTGGGTATGGCGCTGACGGCGCACAAGACCGTGGCGATGTTCATGCGCTACGTCCACACCGAGGACAAGCCGGTGCGCGAGGCGGCCGAACTGGTAGCGAACCGGCGCAAGGCGATTACCGGAGTGCAGCGGCACGCGGAGGCGACAGCATGAGCAAGAAGTCGCTTTCGGCGCCGGACGAAGCCCCTGCCGCTTTGCCGGCCGGCTACGCCGGCATCCACGGCGGCATCGTGGAACTGCTCGATGCCGCGCGCCAAGCGGCGGCGCGCAGCGTCAATGCGCTGATGACGGCGAGCTATTGGGAGGTTGGCCACCGCATCGTCGAAGCCGAGCAGCAGGGCAAACGGCGTGCGGGCTACGGCGAACAGTTGATTGAACGACTCTCCAGTGACCTGACCGCACGGTTCGGGCGGGGGTTTGGCGTCAATAACCTGGAGAACATGCGGCGGTTCTTCCTCGCATACCCTGTTTCCCAGATTTCCCAGACAGTGTCTGGGAAATTGAGCCTCGCTGAGCTGGCACAGGTGTTCACACTGCCGTGGTCGGCGTATGTGCGGCTGCTGTCGGTCAAAGACGAGCATGCCCGTCGGTTCTACGCAACCGAGGCGCTGCGTGGTGGCTGGAGTGTGCGCCAGCTTGACCGGCAGATCGGCAGCCAGTTCTACGAGCGCACCGCCTTGTCGAAAGACAAGGCGGCGATGCTGGCCAAGGGCGCAGCGCCGATGCCGGAGGATGCCGTCAGACCCGACGATGCGATCAAAGACCCGTATGTGCTGGAGTTCCTGAACCTCAAGGACGAGTATTCCGAATCTGATCTTGAAGCCGCCCTGATCCAGCGGCTGGAGGATTTTCTGCTGGAGCTGGGCGAAGGGTTCACCTTCATTGGGCGGCAGCGCCGCTTGCGCATCGACCAGACTTGGTATCGGGTGGATTTGCTGTTGTTCCATCGTCGGTTGCGCTGTCTGGTCATCATTGACTTGAAGCTCGGCAGCCTGAACCATGCCGACGTGGGCCAGATGCACATGTACTGCAACTACGCCAAGGAGCATTGGGCGTACCCCGATGAGAACCCGCCCGTGGGCCTGATCCTGTGTGCCGACAAGGGCCATGCCCTGGCACGGTATGCCTTGGAAGGCTTGCCGACGAAGGTGATGGCAGCCAACTACCGCACCGTGCTGCCGGATGCCGAACTGTTGCAGAAAGAGCTGGAAACCACGCGGCGCCTGTTGGAGTCGCGCACCGTGAAGCAGCCCAAAACACTTCCGCAATAACCGGGCATCCCGGCGTTCCGCCGTCGGGTTCACGGGCTGCGCCCCGCGCCTCTTACCGCTGCGACGCATCCGGGGCCGCGTCCGGCCCCGTCTTGTGGACAGCAACGTCGTAGCCGACTTGAACAGGGACAATCTCTCCTTTGACAACTTCGCGCCCGGTCAAGTCAAGCACTTGAACCCTGCATGACCCGTACTGCGCCGGGTCTGGCGAAACCGGTGACGGAAAAGGAAGAATTGAAATTGACTGACCGTTCAAGGCTAGATCATGCTGCTCCGAAGGTAACTGCACTTGAAATACTTCGTTCCCATACCCGAGCACCAAGAACATATAAGGATAGTTCGTGACATGTGGCTTTCGCCGCAGAATGAATACTGCGATCAAGTCGTTCGGCATTGGCCCTGGGTGAAATGAACGAATGACCGGGCACTGGTCGGCAAATCGACGGCTGTGATCGGTTGACTTCACCCAGTTCATCAAGTGCGGGAAGTTTTCGATTTCTTCGTCGGGGAGCAATGTCAAGCCGATCTTCATGAATGCCTTGAGCACTGCGACCGGCGTATAGGAATCGCGTTTGAGCTGAAAGGTGATCCTTCGGTTCGCTTCGTCTATCTGGTAAAGCGGATCATCCTCATATGAGCTGATATTGAATCCCGCAACACCATACTCGATTCGCCAGCCTTTCCCATCACCCCCTTTCTTCAAGGTCGGAACGCCACTCTTTCCGCGAATGCGGGCGAAGGTACGCGTAGGCTTTGACCAGTTGCCTAGATCGTTTTCGATGCCGCACCCGAACCCCTCATTGCAATCATCGCACTCGTAGGCGCTCTCGATGCTCTTGTTGCCGAGTGCTTCGGGTATCGCGTGGGCGACCTTGCGAAAGGTCACTTCGGGCGGTTTCCTACCGCAAAAACGACAGACGCGATTCTGCTTGTCGCCGAGAACAATCTTATTGCCGGGACGCAAGAACCATTGCTGCAGTATGTCGTAGTGCGTTTCGTAGAAGTTGATATTGACTTCGAGTGAGGTCATGGGTTTTCTATTCTGAAAATTGCGTTTCATCTATTTATCAAGCTTTGAGGGCACTGCGTCCCGGCGTGCCGCCGTCGGGTTCGCGGGCTGCGCCCCGTGCCTCGTGCCGAGTCGCGGCCATTCGGCTTTGACCCCTGACGCCTCCGGCCCTTGAGGACCTGCGCGCTGCGCTTGCCTCAAAAGCCGAGTGTGTGCAGTGGGCGGGGTGTAGGCGGTCTTGCTGTTCCCTTCACCGTATCACGGCGTTCTCGCCGTCAAGGGCGGC
>NZ_DAMCAM010000070.1:0-13665 GCF_032059615.1 Melaminivora sp.
GGTCGGCGTCCACGGCCATCTGCTTGCCGGGCATGGCGTCCAGCGTGAAGCGCGCCGAGACTTCCGCGATGCGCTCGGCGCCCTTGGTCACCACCACGAAGTTGATCACCACCAGGATGGCGAAGACGATCAGGCCGACGGCGAAGTTGCCGCCGATCAGGAAGTGGCCGAAGGCCTCGATCACCGCGCCAGCCGCGCCCGAGCCGGTGTGGCCCTCCAGCAGCACGACGCGGGTGGAGGCCACGTTCAGCGACAGGCGCATCAGCGTGGTGAGCAGCAGCACCGTGGGAAAGGCCGCGAAATCGAGCGGCCGCAGCATGTAGGCCGAGACCATCATGACCATCAGCGCCACGGCGATGTTCAGCGTGAAGAAGGTGTCCAGCAGCCACGGCGGGATGGGCAGCACCATCAGCGCCAGGATGGCCACCACCAAGAGCGGCGCCGACAGGCCCTGCAGGGCCGAGCCATGGGCCCCGGCCCACTGGCGCATGCTGTTCATCGAGGAAGTCGTCATCGTGCGTTACCCGTTCATGCGTTGCGCGTGCGGCGCGGGCGGCTGGGGCGCCGGGCCTGGGGCGAATGGGGGTCGAGCTCGGGCGGCACCTGCGGCTCGGGCAGCTCGCCGGGCATGCGGCCCTCGCCGCGCATCGCCGCCTTGAGGCGATAGACGTAGGCCAGCACCTGGGCCACCGCCGTATAAAGCTGCGCGGGGATGGGCTGCTCCAGGTCGGCGTGGGCGTACAGCGCGCGCGCCAGCATGGGCGACTGCAGCACCGGCACGCCGTGGGCCTGGGCCACTTCGCGGATCTTGAAGGCCACCAGGTCCGTGCCCTTGGCGACCACCTGCGGCGCACCCATGGCGGCCTCGTCGTACTTGAGCGCCACGGCGTAGTGCGTGGGGTTCATGACCACGAAATCGGCCTTCGGGACGGCGGCGACGCTGGCGCGGTCGGCGATCTCGCGGGCGCGCTGGCGCATGCGGCCCTTGAGCTGGGGGTTGCCGTCGCTTTCCTTGTGCTCCTGCTTGACCTCCTCGTGGCTCATCTTCAGGCGCGACTTGAAGAAGAAGGCCTGCAGCGGCACGTCCACCACGGCGAACAGGAAGACCACCAGCATCAGCAGCGACACGCCCGAGACCAGCCACTGGCCCACATGGCGCAGCGCCACGGGCGAGGGCTGCAGCACCAGCGTGGCCATGGTCTCGATGCCGTTGCCCATGAACTTCCAGGCGACGAAGGCCAGGATGAGGGTCATCAGCACCATCTTGGCCACGTTGGCCAGCTGCTGCTTGGAAAACAGGTTGCCCAGGCCCTTGAGCGGGTTCAGGCGGTTGAACTGCGGCGTGATGGGCTTCAGGCTGAAGATGAAGCCGCCCGCGCTCACGGCGGCCACCAGCGCGGCGCAGCTGGTCAGCGCGGCGAACAGGGCGCTGCCGGCCACGCCCATCAGCACCAGGGTCTTGAGGCGCGCCACCATCTGCGCTGGCGCCTGCACCGTGGCGGCGTCGAACACCAGGCTCTGGCGCAGTGCGCGCTCGAGGTATTCGGTGAACCAGGGCAGCAGCACCAGCAGGGCCAGCGCGCCCACGCCCAGGATGGCCAGGTGCGACAGGTCGCGCGAGCGCGCAGCCTGCCCGTCCTGGCGGGTCTTTTGCAGCTTGCGCTCGGTTGCGGGTAGGTTTTTGTCCTGGCTGGAACTCATGGCGGCGTGGCTTGAGGGGCCACGCCATTGTCGGGAGACGGGGGAAAAGCTAAAGGCCGAATAAAGGCGGGGTTCGGCCGCATTTCAGGAAAGGCCCGGAAGGGCATAAAACTACGATTTTCATAGCTGCACAACGTTGCACAGCAAGGGGAAAACGCTGTTTTTACCCTTTTTCTGGCGCGGCGCCAGAAGCCTTCCTGCGTCAAAAACCCAGGCTGGCCAGCAGGTCGTCCACCTGCGATTGGTCCGTGACCACGTCGGTGCGCCCCTCGGGCTCAACCACCGGGCCCTGCAGGTGAGCCGCGGCAGCGGCGGCGGACGCGGCGGGCTGCGCGGCGCCGGACGGGGCGGTCTGGATGACCAGCTGCACCAGCTGCTGCTCGATGGTGGCCGCCAGGTTGACCACGCGCGCGATCACCTGGCCGGTGAGGTCGTGGAAGTCCTGCGCCATCATGATTTCGGTCAGGTGCGTGTCCAGCTCGCGCGTCACGCGCTCCACGTCGGTCAGGAAGTTGAAGATCTCGCCCTTGGCCACCGCCGCCACCGGGTCGGCCACCAGGGCCTGCACCACGCGGCGCGTCTCGCTGGCGATGAAGTCGTGCTGCGTCTTGGCCTGCTCCACGCGCGTGAGCACCTTCTCGGCCGCCTCGCCCGTCAGCCGGGCGATGTAGGACAGGCGGCTTTGCGCATCGGGCAGCTCGCCCATGGTGCCGCGTAGCTGGTCGGCATAGCCCAGCTCGCTCAGCGCAGTGTGCAGCTGGCGCGTGAGCTGGCCTATCTTGTGATGGATGTCCTGGTCCGCATCGGGCAGGGGAGCGGCGGCCTGCGTGTCCTGCATGGTCATCACAGTCCCAGTTTCTTGAGGATCAGGTTGACCTTCTCCTCCAGCGTGGCCTTGGTGAAGGGCTTGACGATGTAGCCGGCGGCGCCGCCCTGGGCAGCGGCGACGATGTCCTCCTTGCGCGCCTCGGCGGTCACCATGAGCACGGGCAGGTGCTTGAGCTTGTCGTCCTTCTTGATCTCGGTGAGCAGCTGGAAGCCGTTCATGTTGGGCATGTTGATGTCGCTCACCACGAAATCGAAGCGGCCGTTGCGCAGCTTGTTGAGCGCCACCACGCCGTCCTCGGCCTCGTCGGCCTCGGTGAAACCGCTTTCCTTGAGCAGGTTGCGCACGATGCGGCGCATGGTGGAGAAGTCGTCAACGATCAGGAAGCGAAGGGCAGAAGACACGAAAAACCCTTTCGGTCGGAAATGGGAAGGCTAGGGGGTCGGAGAAGGCGCACGAAAGCGGCAGCTCATCCGGCTGCCGCTGGCGCAGGGGCACGATTGTCGGACTTTTCTTCATCCGGTGGGTGCAGGGGCGATGCCGCGTTGCGCCTGCCCAGCAGGCGCTCCTCGGCTTCGTGGGTCAGCACGGTGATGGTGATGCGCCGGTTCACGGCCGCGCGCGGGTTCTCGGGCTCCAGCAGGTCGCTGGCGGCCAGGCCCACCACGCGCCCGAGCTTGCCGTCGGGCATGCCGGCGGCCACCAGCTCGCGCCGCGAGGCGTTGGCCCGGTCGGCCGACAGCTCCCAGTTGCTGTAGCCGCGGTCGCCATTGCCGTAGGGCGCAGCATCGGTGTGGCCGGCCAGGCTGATGCGGTTCTCCACCCCGCCCAGCGCCGCGCCGATCTCGCGCAGGATGTCGCGCATGTAGGGTTTGACCAGGGCACTGCCGCTGTCGAACATGGGCCGGTTCTGGTCGTCGACGATCTGGATCTGCAGCCCGTCGGGCGTGACGTCGATGCGGATCTGCGAGCGGTACTCGTTCAGGCGCAGGTTGTCGGTGATCATGGCGTCGATCTTGGTGCGCAAGGTGCGGATGCGCTGCGCGTCCAGGCGCGCGCGCTCGGCGCGGGCGGCCTCGCTGTCCTGGCGCGTGTTCTTGCCCGCCTCGGCGTCGGCTCGGCGCACCTGGCCGTGCACCCGGGCCAGATCGGTGCCGCCGCCGGGGATGATGCTGGAGCTGTTGCCCGCGCCGTCGCCGCCCTGCATCGCCACCTTCATGGGCGAGGCGAAATACGAGGCGATGCCCTGCAGCTCGCCCTGGGCGGTGGAGCCCAGCAGCCACATCAGCAGAAAGAACGCCATCATGGCCGTCACGAAGTCGGCGTAGGCGATCTTCCAGGCGCCGCCGTGCGCGGCGTGGCCGCCCTTCTTGACGCGCTTGATGATGATGGGCTGGAGTTTCTTCTCGGCCATGGCGCGCTCAGCTCACTTCTTGCCCTTGACGTGGGCTTCGAGCTCGGCAAAGCCCGGCCGGTCGCCCGAGAACAGCACCTTGCGCCCGAACTCGATGGCCGTGGCCGGGTTGTAGCCCTGCATGCTGGCCAGCAGCGTGGACTTGATGCAGGCGAACTCCTTGGCGGCATCTTCGGCGCGCTGCTCCAGCAGGCCGGCCAGCGGCTCCACCGCGCCATAGGCCAGCAGGATGCCCAGGAAGGTGCCCACCAGCGCCGAGGCGATCATGCCGCCCAGCACCGCCGGCGGCTGGCCCACCGAGCCCATGGTGTTGACCACGCCCAGCACGGCGGCCACGATGCCGAACGCCGGCAGGGCGCCGGCCAGGCGTGTGAGCGCCGCCACCGGGGCGTGGGCCTCCTGGTGGTGGGTCTCGATCTCGGCGTCCATCAGCGACTCGATCTCGTGCGCGTTCAGGTTGCCCGAGACCATCATGCGCAGGTAGTCGGTGGTGAACTCGATGACGTGGTGGTCGCTGCCCACGGTGGGGTATTTCTTGAACAGCTCGGACTTTTCCGGCTCCTCCACGTCCGCCTCGATGGCCATCAGGCCTTCCTTGCGCGCTTTTTGCAGGATTTCATAGAGCATGGCCAGCAGCTCCATGTAGCGCGCCTTGGTGTATTTGTTGCCCTTGAGCGCCTGCGGCAGCGCCGCCATGGTGGCCTTGAGCACCTTGGGCTGGTTGTTCACGATGAACGAGCCCAGCGCCGCGCCGCCGATGGTGATCATCTCGAACGGCAGCGCCTCCAGCAGCACGTTGACATTGCCGCCGTGGGCAACGAACACGCCAAAGATGCACCCGAAGGTGATGAGGTAGCCGAGGATGACGAACATGGTGTCGGATTGTGTCAGAGCGGGTTTGCGGAGCAACCGCGGATCAGCCCGGAGGAAGCCGGCTTTTTCCCCGGGTCTGGCACGGGGCGGCAGGACGTATGCTTGCCGGCCATGAAAGCCGTACTGCTTGCCGGCGGGTTGGGTACCCGCATCTCCGAGGAATCGCACCTCAAGCCCAAGCCCATGATCGAGATCGGCGGGCGGCCCATCCTGTGGCACATCATGAAGATGTATTCGGCCCACGGCGTCAACGACTTCGTCGTCTGCCTGGGCTATCGCGGCTACGTCATCAAGGAATACTTCGCCAACTATTTCCTGCACATGTCGGATGTGACCTTCGACATGGTGGAAAACCGTATGGAGGTGCACCAGCGCCATGCCGAGCCCTGGCGCGTGACGCTGGTGGACACGGGCGAGGACACGCTCACCGGCGGGCGGCTGCGCCGCGTGCGCGACTACCTGGCGCCGGACGAGGCGTTCTGCTTCACCTACGGCGACGGCCTGGCCGACATCGACATGACGGCGCAGTTTGCCTTCCACCGTGCGCATGGGCGGCTGGCGACGGTGGCGGCGGTGCAGCCGCCCGGGCGCTACGGCGCGCTGGTGTGCGACGGCAGCGCCGTCACGGCCTTCGAGGAAAAGCCACGCGGCGACGGCGGCTGGATCAACGGCGGCTTCTTTGTGCTGCAGCCTCGCGCCATCGACTACATCGAGGGCGACGCCACGCCCTGGGAGGCCTGGCCCATGCAGCGGCTCGCCAGCGAGGGCCAGCTGCAGGCCTACGCGCACGCGGGCTTCTGGCAGCCCATGGACACGCTGCGCGAGAAGAACCTGCTCGAAGACCTGTGGCAGTCCGGCCAGGCGCCCTGGAAGTGCTGGTGATGCAGCTGCGCCACGGCCCCCGGCCCGACCCCGCCTTCTGGCGGGGCAAGCGCGTGCTGCTGACGGGGCACACCGGCTTCAAGGGCAGCTGGCTGGCACTGTGGCTGGGCCGCCTGGGCGCCGAAGTCACCGGCCTGGCCCTGCCGCCCGATGGTGCGCCCAACCTGTTCACCCTGGCCCGGGTGGACGAGGCGGTTCACGCCAGCCCCTGGTGCGATGTGCGCGACGCCGCTGCCGTGGCCGGGCACGTGCGCGCAGCGCGGCCCCAGGTGGTGCTGCACCTGGCCGCCCAGGCCCTGGTGCGCGCCAGCTACGCCGCGCCCCTGGAAACCTACGCCGCCAACGTCATGGGCACAGTTCACGTGCTGGACGCGCTGCGCGGCCAGGCCGACGTGCGCGCCGCGGTGGTGGTGACGACCGACAAGGTCTATCGCAACCGCGAATGGAGCTACCCCTACCGCGAAAGCGATGCCCTGGGCGGGCACGACCCCTACAGCGCCAGCAAGGCTGCGGCCGAGATCGTCGCCGCCAGCTACCGCGACGCCTTCCTGGCCGGGCAGGGCGTGGCTGTGGCCACGGCCCGCGCCGGCAACGTGATCGGCGGCGGCGACTGGGCGGCCGACCGCCTGCTGCCCGACGCCGTGCGGGCCTGGGGCGCGGGGTGCACCCTGCACCTGCGCAACCCTGGCGCCATCCGCCCCTGGCAGCACGTCATCGAGCCGCTGGCCGCCTACCTGTGCCTAGCCGAGCGCCTGTGGGCCACACCCGAGCTGGCCGGCGCCTACAACTTCGGCCCGCTGCCGCACGAAGCAGCCTCCGTCGGGAATGTGATAGAAATGGCCGCAAAGCGTTATCAGACAACGGCATTCAGCTATCAAAAAGAAGCAGACGCGCCGCACGAAGCCGGCTGGCTGGCGCTGGAGACCGCGCACGCGCGGCAGGCGCTGGGCATTGCGCCGCGCTGGCCGCTGGCCACCGCGGTCGAGCGCACCATGGACTGGTACCGCGCCCTGCAGGCGGGCGCCGACGCCCGCGCACTGTGCCTGGCGGACTTGGCCGCGTGGGAGGCTGCAGATGGCCCGACCCCCGGGGCGGCGAATAAAGGGACTGCCCCATGAGCCGGCTGAGCCTTGCCCCCCTGCCGCTGCCGGGCCTGGTGCGCGTGCAGCGCCAGCCGCTACGGGATGCGCGGGGCTTTTTCGAGCGGCTGTTCTGTGCAGAGGAGCTGGCCGAGGTCGGCTGGACGCAGCCCATCGCCCAGATCAACCGCAGCCTGACCCATCAGGCGGGCAGCGTGCGCGGCCTGCATTACCAGCAGCCCCCCCATGCCGAGACGAAGCTGGTCACCTGCCTGCGCGGCGCCGTGTGGGACGTGGCGGTGGACCTGCGCGCCGGCTCGCCCACCTTTCTGCGCTGGCATGCCGAACTGCTCAGTGCCGAGAACGGTTGCGCACTGCTCATACCGCCGGGCTTCGCCCACGGCTTTCAGGCCCAGTCGTTTGAGGCTGAGCTGCTGTACTGCCACTCGGCGCCCCACGCGCCCGAGGCGGAGGCCGGGCTGCATCCGCTGGATGCGCGTCTGGCTATCGCCTGGCCCCTGCCCGTGCAGGGCCTGTCCGCGCGCGATGCCGGCCAGGCCTGGCTGACCGAAGACTTTCAAGGAGTGCGCCTGTGAACTGCCGGCACTGCGGCCAGCCTCTGTCCCTGCCCTTCCTGGACCTGGGCAGCGCGCCACCGTCAAACGCCTACCTGAGCGAAGCCGCGCTGCGCGCCCCGGAGGTCTGGTACCCGCTGCGCCTGCTGGTGTGCGGGCACTGCTGGCTGGTGCAGACCGAGGACCACGCCGGGCGCGAGGCCCTGTTCACCGAGGACTACGCCTACTTCAGCTCGTTTTCCTCGTCCTGGCTGGCCCACGCGCGCGCCTATGTCGAAGACGTGCGCACGCGCCTGGGGCTGGGCACAGGCAGCACCGCGGTCGAGGTAGCCGCCAACGACGGCTACCTGCTGCAGTACGTGCAGGCGGCCGGCATCCCGTGCTACGGCATCGAGCCCACGGCCAGCACCGCGGCGGCGGCGCGCGCACGCGGCATCGAGGTGCTGCAGCGCTTCTTCGGCGCGGCGCTGGCCGACGAGCTGGCGCGCGCCGGCCGACAGGCCGACCTGATCGTTGCCAACAATGTGCTGGCCCACGTGCCCGACATCAACGACTTCGTCGCCGGCTTCGCGCGCCTGCTCAAGCCCGCGGGCGTGGCGACGCTCGAGTTTCCGCACCTGCTGCGCATGGTGCAGGGCTGTCAGTTTGATACGGCCTACCATGAGCACTATTCGTATTTGTCGCTCACTGCCGTGCAGCGCATCTTCGCCGCAGGCGGCCTGGCGCTTGTGGACGTGCAGGAGCTGCCCACGCACGGCGGCAGCCTGCGCGTGTGGGCTGTGCGCGCCGACTCGCTGGATGGCCACCCCCAGACCACGCCCGAGGGCGCCCAGCGGGTGCGCCGCGTGCTGGAGCAGGAGGATGCAGCCGGCGTGCGCACGGCGCAGTTCTATGCTGATTTTCAGTTTTCGGCCTTGCGTATCAAGGACGAATTGCTCTCATTTTTGTTGCAATGCCGACGCCAGGGCATGCGCGTGGGCGCCTATGGCGCTGCCGCCAAGGGCAACACGCTGCTGAACTTTGCCGGCGTGCGCGCGGACCTGCTGCCCTATGTGGCGGACAGGAATCCGGCCAAGCAGGGACAGTACCTTCCCGGCAGCCGCATTCCTATCGTGGACGAAGCCGGTCTGAAAGCGGACCAGCCGGAGCGAGTGCTGGTGCTGCCTTGGAACCTGCGGGAGGAGGTCGCGCAGCAGCTTGACTATGTCAAGAGCTGGGGTGGCAGACTGGTGGTGGCAGTGCCGCACCTGAAAGTATTTGAAGATGTCGCATTCAAGCAAGGAGTGCTCCATGACGAGCAATGATCCCCGAGACCTGGACGGCAAGCGCCTCCAGCAGGCCATGCAGAGTCTGGGCCGCAATCCGGTCCTGCGGTCGCGCATGGTCGCGCTGTTGCGCGAGTGGGAGCCGGAGATCGCCTGCGAAGGGGCTGTGCGAGACGAGGTGACCGGGCCGATCATCGATGCACTGCATCTGGATACTGATGAATATGAAAAGGTGCTGGCAGACGGCAGCCGCTTTCAGTTCCTCTACCGCACCAAGATCGCACGGGATTTTCTGCTGGCGCCCAATGAGCATCCTAGCCACGTCTGGGAGCCGCAAACCACCAAATTGCTGCTTGAATTGAGCCGTGGCCTGACGGGCGATGTGCTCGTGGGCGGGGCGTACTTTGGTGACCAGGCCGTCCTGGTGGCGCGCGCCGTGGCCGATGCGGGCCTGACTGTCCATTGTTTCGAGCCCAATGCACAGCAGGCACGGATGCTGCGGCGCAACCTGGAGCTCAACCAGCTTGACAACGCGGTGGTGAATGAGGTCGGCCTGTGGAGCCAGAGCGGCGAACACATGAAGCTCGATGGTTTCGACTCCTTTGCCAACATGGTGGCCGGCAGTGCGGGGGAGGGCGGCTTCGAGACGACCACCATCGATGACTACGTGCGCCATCAAGGGGTGCGTGTGGGGCTGATCCAGCTGGATATCGAAGGAGCGGAACTGGCCGCGTTGCAGGGCGCGAGGGGAGTGCTGGCGCAGCACGGGCCTGATGTCGTCTTCGAACTGCACCGTTCCTACGTGGACTGGTCCGACGGTTTGCGTGCCACGCCGGTATGCCGTTTGCTTCTGGACCTGGGCTATACCTTGTTTGCCGTGCGCGACATCAATTCACACCGCGAAATGCCGGGGCAGCCCGTGGAGTTGATTCCGCTGGACAGCGTCTTTCTCGAAGGCCCGCCTCACGGCTTCAATATGCTGGCTTTGCGCGACCCCGGCCGCATCCACGGGCCAGCCTGGCGCATCGTGGAAGGGGTCAGCCCCAAACTCCTGCCTCACAGGAGCCCACGGCTGCACCATCCCGTCGGTGGGTTCTGAAACACGGCCGGGCCAGGGAGTGACCATGTCGCCGCTGACGCACTCAGAGTTGCATGGCCATCGCTTCACGGTGATAGGAGCGTCGGGTTTCGTTGGATCAAGCCTGGCCCAAGTCCTGCAAGACAGGGGCGCTCACGTCTGGCTCCCGGGGCGCCAGGAATCGTGGCCTCGCTGCGAAGCCCTGGGGCACGTGATCTACTGCGCCGGCCTGACTGCCGACTACCTGGCGCGGCCGTTCGATACGGTACAGGCCCACGTCAGCCATCTGGCACAGGTCCTGCAGTCGACAGGCTGGGATTCTCTGGTCTACCTGTCCTCCACTCGTCTGTACGACAGCTCTTCTGCTGCAGTGGCGCACGAGGATGCCCAGCTGCTGTTGAACCCTGCCAATCCGCGCCACCTGTATGACCTGTCCAAGGCCTTGGGCGAATCACTGTGCCATGTAGCCGGGCAGGGCAAGGCACGAGTCGCCCGGCTGGCCTGTGTGTATGACAGTCCCCTGGATGAAGACGGTTTTCTTCCACTGCTGGTGCGCAGTGCCATGGCTGCGAAGCAGACGGGACAAATACGTCTGGAGATCGAATCCTCCCCCCACTTCACTCGCGACTATGTGCACCTGCCCGACGTGGTCGAGGCACTGATCCGCATCGCCCTGCATGGGCGCCAAGCCAGCTACAACGTGGCTTCAGGAGTTAACGTGCCGAATGCCGAGTTGTTTGACTACGTGGAGCGGCGTTGGGGCTGCCGGATCAACCCGCTTTCGCAAGCCCGGCCGCCCGCTGTCGCCCAGGTGGACACAGGGCGCCTGCGCGAAGAGCTGGAGTGGCGGCCGAGCCCTGTATTCGAAGTGATGGCTCGATGGCCTGGAGCTTTGGCATGCTGAAACCCCTGCACCTGTCGCGCGCCGAGCTGGCGAGATATGTGGCGCGGCAGGCGGACATTTTTTTCCCCGATGGGCTGCACCCGCAGGCCGAACAAAGTTTCGCCGCTCATCTGGATGCCGCGCTCCTGCGCCTTGGGCGTTGCATCAACGAGGTGCGCTGGTGGAAGCCTGATGAATTCGACCACCTGCATTCCACCCAATACACCCTCTTTCTCTACTACCTGGCCAACACGCTGTGGCGAGCGACGGGCGAGCGCACGCTGTGCAACAAACTGTTTGGTTTGAACAAGGCCTTGAATGGCATTGATCTGTTCTATGAGATCGACATGCCCGAGGTCTTCTTCATCGGCCATTCCGTGGGCATCGTCTTTGCCAAGGCCACGTATGGCAGCCATCTGGTGGTCTATCAGAACTCCACCGTTGGCAAGAACCATGGCGCGGCGCCGGTGCTGGGAAACGGTGTCGTCATGTACCCCAACACGGCCATCATCGGCCGCTGCCGGGTGGGCGATGGCACGGTGCTGGCCCAGGGCACCAGCCTGGTCAATGCCGACACGCCCGGCCACTGCGTGGTGTTTGGCGCCTCCACGGGCAGCGGGGTGGTGTGCAAGCCCTGGCAGCGCGATGTCCTGGCGGACATCTTCCGCTCGCTGCCGCACTGATGGGCCGCGCAAAGGCTAGTTTTTCATGCCCATCGCCTCGGTGGCGTAGCGCAGATAGGTCAGGGCGAACTCCGCGTGCCCGTGCGCTTGCTCCACCTCGGCCAGGCAGGCCAGGGCCATGGGATCGTGGGGCACGGCGCACAGCACGACCTCGGCCAGCTCGGTCAGCGCGATCCAGGACGGACCCACGATGTCCCGACCTTGCGGCGGTGGCTCGGCCTTGGCCTGTTCCACCAGGGCCTGCAGGCGTGCATGGGCCTGGGGTAGCGTGATGCGTTCGCCGGGGGCGACACCCACGCCGGGGACCGGTGGCTCGGCCCATTCGGACGGCACGTCCTGCAGCCAGCGCTGCATCATCTGCTGCTGGGCGGGCCCATCGCCCGGATGCTGCTGCTCGGCCAGCCATTGCAGCCACATGACGCGCAGGCCCTCACCGAAGTGGTGGGTGTGCAAGTCCTCACGCATCAGCGCGGACTGCTCGACTTCGCGACGCAGACCCAGGCGCAGGGTATTGAGCTGCTGCACATCCTCGGCAAGCGCCTGGGCAATGCGCACATAGTCATCGGCATGCTGTGCCAGCCACTCGGTGCGCCCCAGGTAGGCCAGGATGCCCGTGCTCAGCCGGCTCTTGAAACTCTCGCCGGCCATGGACACCAGGGGCACGCCCATCCACAGCACGTCGAAGGTCGTCGTGCCGCCGGTCAGCGGATAGGGGTCCAGTGCGATGTCGATGCGGTGGTAGGTCAGGTACTGGTTGCGGCGGTCCAGGCCCACCAGGATGAGGCGCTCGACGTCCACTCCCAGCGCAGCGCAGCGCTGGCGATAGGCGTCTGCGCCAGCTGCCTCGCCCAGCCCCTTGCCCTCGATCAGCAGGCGCGCGGTCGGCACGGCCTGGAGGATGCGACCCCACAGCGCCAGCACTTCATCGGTCAGCTTGCCCAGGTTGTTGCATGAGCCGAAGGTGACATAGCCATTGTCCAGTGCAGGTGCGGGGCGCACCAGATAGCGCGGCTGGTAGCGGTACAGCGGCGCACGGATCAGCGGCCGGTAGCTGCAGAACAGGGTTGGCAGGCGGTACAGCCGCTCGACGTATTCCTGGTCGGCATCTTCTGCGTCGGTCACCTCGTCGGTGAATTTGTAGTCGATGGCCGACAGCCCGGTCGTGCCCGGAAAGCCCAGCCAGGAGACTTGCACCGGCGCTGGTTTGAAGGCCAGCGCAGGCAGGCCGTTGTGCCCCGTGTGCCCGGCCAGATCGATTGCGATGTCGATGCGCGCGGCGCGGATGGCGACAGCCTGCTCCACCGGGGTTTTGCCGGTCAGCGAAATGAAGTGGTCGACGTGGCATTGCACGCGTGCCGTGACGGCGTCGTGGACGGGGTAGGTGTAGAAAGCGATCACCTCGAACATGCGCCGGTCCAATTGCGCCAGCAGGCCTTCCACGAAATACATCACCGCGTGGTCGCGGAAATCGGGAGAGACGAAGCCGATGCGCAGGCGCCGCCAGGGCTGGCGGTCCACGTCCTCAAAACGTGGCCAATGCCGGCGCAGAGGTTTTTCGTAAGCGTCAGACAGGGCCTGGGCCACCCGCACGAAATCCTGCACGCTCCGGTCCGGATCGGCCAGCATGAACAGCAGACAGTTGGAGTAGAGGCTGAAGTCTCCCGGAGTCAGGGCGATGGCAGTTTCACAGTCCTGTACGGCCTCGCGCACCTGGCCCAATTCACGCCGGTGCAGCGCACATTGGTTGAGTGCCGCCGCGCGCAGCGAATCGCTCGTTCCAGACAGCGCCAGCGCCTGTTGCGCAGCAGCAAAGCCCTGTTGGTTTTCCGCTGTGCCATAACAGCTTTGCGCCAGCATGAGCCAGGGTCGGCCATGCATCGGCCGCAGTTTCGTAACCGTCTCCAACGGACTTTTGGCTTCGCTGGCACGGCCCAGTTGCAACAAGACGTTGGCGTGGTTGATCAGCAGTTCCGCATCTTCAGGGTGACAGGCGGCGCCTTCACGAAAGGCCACAAGGGCAGCTTCATGCTGCTGCTGGTTATGCAAGGCCGGTCCCAGCAGACGGTGAGCCTGCAGATCCCGGGCGTCTTTTTGCAGCGCCTGACGGCATAGCCGCACTGCCAGGGGCCAATCCCCTGCTGCAAAAGCACTATGTAGCCGGGCCGCGGAACGCGAGCGGGACAGTGGACGATGAGCAGGTGGTGGCATGGCGTGGCGTGGACGGCGAGAGAACAGAGTTTTGCTTCCATGGCGCGTCCCCGTATGGACGGAAAAAACGCCAGGATCAAGAGCCAGCTCCGATCGGTCGATCGAAGCCGGCTCTCATTACATCAGCCCCGCAGCAGCGACATCACGCCCTGGGGCAGCTGGTTGGCCTGCGCGACCATGGCGGTGCCGGCCTGCTGC
>NZ_DAMCAM010000071.1:0-13521 GCF_032059615.1 Melaminivora sp.
TGTTCATGAGCGGAATGGTGCCGCCCTGGCCGATGAAGCCGCAGGGCGCGCCGAAATGCGCCCGGCTGGCGGCGTCGAGCGCCTGCCCGAACCAGGGCGTGATGTCCGGCGCGTCCCAGCCGCTGGCCGCGCCGCCGCTCTCGAACGTCACCCGGGCCTGGTAGGGCGCGTTGTCCTCCAGCAGCGCCTTCATCTCCTGCACGCAGGCGGCGGCATCCACCAGAGGGGGCAGGCGCAGGCTGAGCTTGAACGCGGTGTAGGGCCTCAGCACGTTGCCCGCGTCCTTGAGCTGCGGAAAACCCTCGGCGCCGGTCACCGACAGCGTCGGCTCCCAGGTGCGCTTCAAGAGCGCCTGCACCGGGTCGTCGGTGGTCGGCAGGGCGAACAGGGTCGAGCCGCCACAGTCCGCATGCGCCCAGGGAAAGCGCTTGTAGACCTCCTCGCCCAGGATGGCCGCCGTGGCGCGCGCCTGGCGCAGGCGCTCGGGCGGCACCTCGCAGTGGAAGCTCGCCGGCAGCAGGCGCCCGGTGCCTGAATCCTCCAGGCGGTCGAGCACCTGGCGCATGATGCGAAACGACGAGGGCACCACGCCCGAGGCATCGCCCGAATGCACGCCTTCGGTGAGGATGTCCACGCGCAGGGTGCCGCTGGCCATGCCGCGCAGGCTGGTGGTGAGCCACAGCTGGTCGTAGTTGCCGGCGCCCGAGTCCAGGCAGATGACCAAGGCGACGTCGCCCAGGCGCTCCTTGAGTGCGTCGATGTAGGCCGGCAGGTCGCCCGAGCCGCTTTCCTCGCAGGTCTCGATCAGGCCGACGATGCGCGGGTGCGGCACACCCTGGCGCTTGAGTTCCTGCACCGCGGCGATGCTGGCATAGGCCGCGTAGCCGTCATCGGCACCGCCGCGGCCGTAGAGCTTGCCGTCCTCGTACTTGGGGGTCCACGGCCCGAGGTCGGCGCGCCAGCCGTCGAACTCGGGCTGCTTGTCCATGTGGCCATACATCAGCACGGTCTGGCGGCTGGCCGCCCGCGTGGCCGCGACTTCGAAGAAAAGCACCGGCGTGCGCCCGGGCAGGCGCACGATCTCAAGCCGCAGGCCTTCGACCTTCTGCGCCTCGATCCACACCGCGGCATTGCGCAGCACGGTCTCCAGCAGGCCCTGCTCGCGCCAGTCGGGCGCGAAGCCGGGCGACTTGGCGGGGATGCGGATGTAGTCGGTGAGTTCGCGCAGGATGCTCTCGTCCCAGGCGCGCGAGACGCGCTCCAGGGCCTGGACGGGGTCAAGGGCGGCGGCGGGCAGGGGGGCGTTCATGGCAGGCTCCTCAGGAAAGCGGCGGACGAAGGCTCAGCATACGGCGAGGCCGGCGACACCCGGCGCAGCAGGGGCATGGCACACGCAGTTGCGCCCGCCGGCCTTGGCGGCGTAGAGCGCCCGGTCAGCCGCCTGGATCAGCGCTTCGGCGCCGCCAAAACCTTCGGCGCCCGGGTACGCCGCGCATACTCCCAGGCTCACGGTCAGGGCGATGGCCCCGTCCGGGTGCGGGCAGGGCGTGGCCTGCACCGCCCGGCGCAGCGCCTCGGCCAGCTCCAGTGCCCCGGCCAGGCTCGTCCCGGGCAGCAGCACCATGAACTCCTCGCCGCCATAGCGGCCGACGAAGTCCTGCCTGCGCACGCGCGTGCGCAGCAGTTCGGCCAGGTGGCGCAGCACCCGGTCGCCCACCGGGTGGCCGTGCGTGTCGTTGATGACCTTGAAATGGTCGATGTCGAGCAAGAGCAGGGCGTAGTCCTGGCGCCGCCGCACGGCCTGCGCCAGATCGCGCTCGAACACCTGCATCAGCGCCCGGCGGTTGGCCAGATCGGTCAGGCCATCGTGGGTGGCCAGATGCTGCTGGCTCGCCTCCAGGCGCTCCTTGGTCATCAGGATGAAGCCCAGTGCCGAGGTGATGACGACGACGAAGGTCAGCACGAAGCTCAGGGACTGTATGGCGCTGGTCTGCAGCATGGCGTCCAGTTCCACCCGGCCGGAGGCGACAAGCCAGCCGCGCAGTGAAAAGAACACGATCTGCACGAACAACCCTGTTGTCAGGAGCATCGCCCCGCGCGTGGGCACCTGCGCCCCCCGGCGCCACAACCCCCACAGCGCCATCGTGACCTGCACCGGCAGCATGATGCCGATCAACCCGACCCGCATCCGAAAGTCGTCCAGATAGACGACGAACAGCACAGCCACCGCCGCCACGGGCAGCACCATGCGCCACCAGGGCATGGGCCGGCCGTGAAACTGCTCGATCGCCGCCAGCGTCGTGGCAAAAGTGCACGACAACAGCACATTGGCCAGCACCACGCTGCCCCAGGGCGAGATCTGGTCGCGCAGCGCATACAGCGTGTAGCAGACCCCGTGCAGCACCAGCGCCAGGCCCCACAGCCCCAGGCCCTCGCGCCGTTCGCCGGGCACCGTTGCCAGCGCCAGGGCCATGGCAAAGGAGGCCGCCGCAGTCATGACCAGCATGGTTGCGACATCCAGGGCAAGGGTCATGGTGGTGCGTGGGCTGCAAAGACGGCCGTACAGCATAACGGCTTCGACTGCTCCTGCCGCGCGGCGCAGGGACGGTCGTGCCCTTGATCGCAGCCTCGGCGTGAATACTGAAAAATCAGCCTTCAGTCCTTGACGCGTCTGGACTTTCAGCTATTTAAAATGTAGCGAAAACACTCCCGCGGCAAGAGTGGCTCGCAGAGGGCATGCGGCCTGCCGGACTGGATGAGGCGCTTCAGGCCGGCTCCAGTGCCAGCTGCGATGCGGCGGCTCCCAGCCGCGGGTCGCCCTGGCCCTGCGCACCCACCAAGGCAGCGCGTCCGGGCGCTGGCGCGTCCTTCCCCTGTCCCAGGCGAAACACCTGCACTGCGTCGGCCAGGCGCGCCGCCTGCTCGCGCAGGCTCATCGCCGCGGCGGCCGACTCCTCCACCAGGGCGGCGTTCTGCTGCGTCATCTGGTCGAGTTGGCCGACCGCCTGGTTGACCTGGCCGATGCCGCCGGCCTGCTCGGCCGCCGCGGCGGTGATCTCGCCGATGATGTCGCCCACGCGCTGCACGCTGCCCACGATCTCGTCCATGGTGCTGCCGGCGTTGCGCACCAGCCGCGTGCCCGAGGAGACCCGCTCCACCGAGGCCTGGATGAGCTGGCGGATCTCGCGCGCCGCCTCGCCCGAGCGGCCCGCCAGCGCCCGCACCTCGCCGGCGACGACGGCAAAGCCCCGGCCCTGCTCGCCGGCGCGCGCCGCCTCCACGGCCGCGTTCAGCGCCAGGATGTTGGTCTGGAAGGCGATCGAATCGATGACCTGGATGATGTCGGCGATGCGCCGGGCACTGTCGTCGATCTCGCTCATGGTCGTCACCACCTCGCCCACGGCCTGGCCGCCGCGCGCGGCCACCTCGGCAGCCGAGGCGGCGAGCTGGTTGGCCTGGCTGGCCGCGTCGGCCGACTGGCGCACGCTGGCGGTGAGCTGCTCCATGCTCTGCGCCGTCTGGGCCAGGCTGCCGGCGGTGGCCTCGGTGCGCGCCGACAGGTCCTGGTTGCCGCTGGCAATCTCGGCGCTGGCGGTGTCCATGCTGTCGGCCGCCTGGCGCACCTGCTGCAGCACCTGCACATAGCGCTGGCGCATGGCCTCCACCTCGTGCACCAGGGTGCCGATCTCGTCGCGCCGCGTGCTGGTGAAGCTTTGTGTCAGGTCGCCCTGGGCCACCAGGGTGACGGCCTGGGTGAGTTCGGTCAGCGGCCGGGCGACGCCGCGGCGCAGCATGAGGAACAGGCCCAGGGCCAGGAGCGCCAGCGTCAGCGCCATCAGCGCCCACATGGCCATGTTGAGCCAGCGCTGGCCGGCCATGGCCTCGGCCTCGGGCACCTCGGCCACCACCCACCAGCCGGCGTGGGTCTTGCGCATCAGCGCCCAGGCGTCCTCGGTGGCGGGGCCCAGCAGCGCGGCGGCATGGCGCACGTACCCGTCGGGCGCCTCGGCCAGCGCCTGCAGGAAGGGGCCGGCCTGCGGCGCCACCTCCAGCACCTTGCGCCCGCGCGCGGTGGGGTGGTAAATGAAGCGCGCCTGCCCGGGCGTGGCGCCCGCGGCGACCACATAGACCCCGCCGTGCTCGAAGAAATGCGTGTTCTCGACCTGCCTTTGCACCATGGCCTGGAACAGGCTCACGTCGTTGCCGATGAACAGCAGCGCCACCACCTGCCCGGCAGGATTCCTGACGGGCAGATAGTGGCCCATGTAGGGCTTGCCCTGCACGTTGACCAGGCCCGTGTAGGGCTCGCCCTTGGCGAGAGCAGCATGGGCCGCCGGGTCGGCGCGCGACAGCGGCACGTCCAGCACGCGCTGGCCCTCAGCGTTCTTGACCGAGGTGGTGACGGCGATGAAATCGTCGCCCTTGCGGGCGTACACCGCGGCGACACCCTCGGTTTCCTGGGCGAACTTGTCCACCGAGCCATAGTCGCCATTGACCAGCCCGCCGTAGCTGCGCAGCTCGTCCGTGGACTCGTCCAGGTGCATCTGCGCCTCGAAGTAGCGCTGGAAGCCTTTCATGGCGCCGCGCACCATCTCGCGGCTGGCGTTGTCGGCGGCGTCCAGCGACTGGGCCACGGCCTCGGCGGTGGTGCCGACGCTGTGCACCAGCTGCGTGCGCGCGCTGCGCTCGGTCAGCACCGCGAGAGCGATGCCGACCAGCACCAGCACGCCCGCCACCAGGGCCAGCGCCATCAGGGTGACCCGGCGGGCGACGGAACGGTTGCGGTGGTGGATGGGGGCTGCGGCGGCCATGACGGGCGATCTCCTGGACAAAATGGGCATGCGAAAGGCCCGCCAGGCGGGCCAGTGGATGAATCTACGGCAGCGCGCCGTAACATTCATTCACGCATTCCCTTACGCAATGCTGCGTACCGGAAAAGGGTGGAAGGCGCGCCGCCGCCGGCCCGGCAGGCGTCAGTCGCGCTCGAAGTGAAACACCGCCGTGCCCGCGCGGGCGTTGGGCAGCCAGCGCACTTCGCGCCCGTCCTGCAGGCCAAAGGCGTCGAGCACGCGCAGGCGGTTGCGGTGCGCCAGCACCTCGAAGTCCTTGAAGGTGCCCACACGGATGTTGGGCGTGTCATACCACTGGTAGGGCAGGCGCCGCGTGACCGGCATGCGCCCGCGCAGCACCGCCAGGCGGTTGGGCCAGTGCGCGAAGTTGGGAAACGCGACGACGCCGCTCCTGCCCACGCGCGCGGTCTCGCGCAGCATGACCTCGGCGTTGCGCAAGTGCTGCAGCGTGTCGATCTGCAGCACCACGTCGAAGCTGTTGTCGGCGAACATCGCCAGCCCCTCGTCCAGGTTGAGCTGGATGACGTCGACGCCGCGGCGCACGCAGGCGAGGACGTTCTCGTCAGCCAGCTCGATGCCGTAGCCCGAGCAGCCGCGCTCGCGCTGCAGCAGGTCCAGCAGAGCGCCGTCGCCGCAGCCCAGGTCCAGTACCCGGCTGCCCTCGGGCACCAGGCGGGCGATGGCATGCATGGTGGCGTGGTCGCTCATGGCTGCAGCTCCCGGGAGATGTTGTCGAAATAGGCTCGCACCACGGCCATGTAGCGCGCGTCGTCGAGCAGGAAGGCGTCGTGCCCGTGCGGCGCGTCGATCTCGGCGTAAGCGACCTGGCGGCGGTTCTCCAGCAACGCCTGCACGATCTCGCGGCTGCGTGCCGGCGCGAAGCGCCAGTCGGTGGAAAAGCTCACCAGCAGAAACCGCGCCTGCGCCGCGGCCAGCGCCCGCGCCAGGCTCCCGCCATGGGCGCGCGCGGGGTCGAAGTAGTCGAGCGCGCGGGTGATGAGCAGGTAGGTGTTGGCGTCGAAATAGTCGCTGAACTTGTCGCCCTGGTAGCGCAGGTAGCTCTCGATCTGGAACTCCACGTCCTGCGTGCTGTACTGGTAGCCGCCGCCGCTCACGGCGTTCCTCAGCTCGCGGCCGAATTTCTCGTTCATCACGTCGTCCGACAGGTACGTGATGTGGCCGATCATGCGCGCGATGCGCAGACCACGCTTCGGCACCACGCCATGGCGGTAGAAGTGCCCGCCGTGGAAGTCCGGGTCGGTGACGATGGCGCGGCGCGCCACCTCATTGAAGGCAATGTTCTCGGCCGTCAGGTTGGGGGCGCTGGCCACCACCACGGCGTGGCGCATGCGCTCGGGGTATTGCAGCGTCCACGACAGCGCCTGCATGCCGCCCAGGCTGCCGCCCATGACGGCGGCCAGCTGCCGGATGCCGAGGCGGTCCAGCAGCCGCGCCTGGGCATCGACCCAGTCCTCGACGGTGACGACGGGGAAATCCGCGCCGTAGATCTCGCCGGTGTCGGGATGGGCGTGCATGGGGCCGGTGGAGCCGAAGCACGAACCCAGGTTGTTGATGCCGATGACGAAGAAACGGTTGGTGTCCACGCTCTTGCCCGGGCCGATCATGTTGTCCCACCAGCCCTCGCTCCTGGGCTGACCAGCGTAGCTGCCGGCCACGTGGTGCGAGGCGTTGAGCGCGTGGCACACCAGCACGGCGTTGTCGCGCGCGGCGTTGAGCTCGCCGTAGGTCTCGAAGCTCAAGTGGTAGTCGCGGATCGAGGCACCCGACGCCAGGGCCAGGGCCTCCTCGAAATGCATGGTCTGCGGTGTGGCGATGAACGACATGGCAAACAAAAAAACCCGGCTCGCGCTAAGAACGGGCCGGGTCGGATTGCATGCGTGCGATCTCGGTCACGTCTTTAGCAGGATTTGTAAAGCGCCCGCAATCGGTGCAAATCGGCGCGTGTCGGGCGATTATGCCAAAGCCCGCGGTGAGTGCACCGGGGCGCCCGCACAGGGCCCGCCTGCCCGAAAAGCGCCCTTCCCGGATACCGGACTTGACAAATGCTGCAAATCGACCACACCTTGGATGAAAAACCGTTGCCCCCCAGGCCGCTTTCCCCCCCATAATGCCGCAGCGTGGGTGGAACACCTGCGCTGAGGTTGCGGTGATCCTGTCAGTTTTCGCGCATAGGGCGTCTTTGTGATTCACTGGCTGCGGGTTCGGGACTCCGTTGCTAAGTCCAATTGTTTTTGAGGAGTCCCTTCAATGGGCAACAAACTGTACGTCGGCAATCTGCCCTATTCGGTGCGCGATCAGGACCTGGAGCAGGCCTTCGGTCAATTTGGCGCGGTCACCAGCGCCAAAGTAATGATGGAGCGCGACACGGGTCGCTCCAAGGGTTTCGGCTTTGTCGAAATGGCCAGCGATGCCGAGGCCCAGGAAGCCATCAACGGCATGAACGGCCAGTCGCTGGGCGGCCGCAGCATCGTCGTCAACGAAGCCCGTCCCATGGAGCCCCGCCCGCCTCGTAGCGGTGGCGGCTTTGGCGGCGGCGGCGGTGGCTTCGGTGGTGGCGGCGGCTACGGCGGCGGCGGTGGCCGCAGCGGCGGTGGCGGCTACGGCGGCGGCGCCGGTGGTGGCGGCCGCAGCGAAGGCGGCTTTCGCAGCCCCTACGGCGCGGGCCCCCGCGGCGGCAGCGGCGGTGGCAACCGTGGCGGCTACGGCGGTGGCAACGGCGGCGGTTACTGATCGCTCCCGGTCGCACTGCGGCTGACACCCCTTGCGGGGCCCCTTCCGGGGCCTCGCGAATCCAGGCCCCTTCGGGGGTTTTTTCTTTGCCCGCTCGCCTCAAGAAGCGCGCTCACGGCCTTTTCATGGAGGCCGTCCACCGCCCTGGCGATGCTTGCGCGGGCGTCCGGCCAGCAGGCGGTCGAACAGGGCATCGGGCAGCGCGCGCAGCAGGCACGAGACCACGCCCATCTGCCAGGGAATGGTGCGGTAGCTGGCGCCACGGGCTATCGCCCGGCGCGCACGCGCCGCGAACTGGTCGGCACTCAGCAGGAACGGCATGGCGTAGCGGTTCTGGCGCGTGAGCGGCGTGTCCACGTAGCCGGGGCTGAGCGTGACCACGCGCACGCCGCTGCCGCGCAGCTCGCCGCGCAGGCTTTCGCAATAGCTGATGACCGCGGCCTTGCTCGCGCAGTAGGCGCCGTGCCCGGGCAGACCGCGGATGCCGGCCACGCTGGCGATGCCCACCAGCCGGCCTCTGCCGCGCTCGCGCATGGGCGCGATGAAGGCATGAAAGGTGGCGGCGACGCCCACGGTGTTGACGGCGTGGATGCGCGCCAGCAGATCGATGTCGGCACGCTCGGCCGTGTCCACGCCGACGCTCAGGCCGGCGTTGGCGATGACCACGTCGGGCACGCCCTGGCCCGCCAGGCAGGCATGCGCCGCGGCGATGACGCTGTCCGGCTCGGCCACGTCGCAACTATATATTTCATAGCTATCGGGCCTTACCCCGCAAGCATCGAGCCAGGATTTCATCACCTCGACGCGGCGGGCCGCGAGCGCCACGCGCCAGCCTGTCCGCAGGTAGCTGGCGGCCAGCGCCTGGCCGATGCCGCTGGAGGCGCCGGTGATGAAGACCAGGGGGGCCAAGGGCGCCATGGCCAGTCAGCGCCGCGCCGCTGGTGGCATGAGCGTGCCGCGCACCCGGCCGTCGAGCTGCAACACCTGCGCCAGGTGGTCGTACTCCAGCCGGTCGGCGGTGAAGGTGTCGGCGCCGCGCCTGAGCTGCACCGGCTGGTCCGAGCGCACGCGCTCCTCGTGCACCCAGGCGTGCAGGAACTCGCCGGCGAACTCCAGGCGAGGGGTCGCCGGCGCTCCCGCGCGCGCCGGCGTCTCGCGCACCACGCGGGCATTGCCGAACAGCTGCACCTCGGAGCCATCGGCATTGCTCAGGGCGCGCCGGGCGCTGGCGGTGGTCACGCTGCCGTCCTCGGCCAGGGAGCGCATGCGCGCCTCGTCCACTTCCAGGGTGTCGGTGTCGGGGTAGTGCTGCGCCAGTGTGCCGCGCAGCTCGCCCGTGGTGCGGCCGGCGGCGTCGAAGGTCTGCACGGAAAAGTCGCGCATGTAGTAGTCGGGCTCGTGGCGCAGCGGCTGCTCGGGCGCGGCCTGCACCGGGCGCGGCGCGTTGCGCACCAGCCACCAGGTGCCCAGGGCCAGCAGGCCCATGAGCAGCACCGGCAGGTACAGCGTCAGCCGCTCCCAGCCCTGGCGCAGGCGGCCGCCCTTCATGCCGCCCTCATGCCGACCAGGCGGCCAGCAGGCTGGCGTAGCGGCCGCTGGCCACCAGCAGCAGGTCGCAGAATTCGCGCGCCGCGCCGGCGCCGGCCGGGGCCTGCGCGATGTGGTGGGCCACGGCCCGCACCTCGGCGTGCGCCTCGCGCGGCGCGCAGGCCAGCGCCGCGCGGCGCAGCACGGGCAGGTCGGGCCAGTCGTCGCCCATGGCGGCGGCCTCGGGCCAGGACAGCCCCAGCTCGGCCAGGATGGCCTCGGCCGCGGGACGCTTGTCCTCGGTGCCGAAACGCGCGTGCACCACGCCCAGCGCCGCCAGGCGCAGGCGCAGCGCGGGCGAATCGCGCCCGGTGACCACGGCCGGCGTGATGCCGGCCTGCTGCAGCAGCTTCAGGCCATGGCCATCGAGGGTGTGGAAGCGCTTGAGAGTCTCGCCCTCGGCGGAAAAGTACAGGCTGCCATCGGTCAGCACGCCATCGACGTCGAAGAACGCCACGCGCACGTCCTGCGCGCGCAGCAGCAGCTCGGGCGCGAACGAAAGCGCCGGCTCCAGGGGGCCCAGGGCGGCGCCGGCAGGTTGCGGGGCATGCATCAGATCACCTTGGCCCGCATCAGGTCGCCGATGTGCACGATGCCCACCAGCGCCCCGGACCCGTCGGTCACCAGCACGCTGGTGATGGCGTGGCGCTCCATGGCCTGGGCGGCGTCGGCGGCCAGGGCGTCGGCGGAGATGGTGCGCGGCCCGGGCGTCATCAGCGCGCGCGCGTCGAGGCCGCGCAGGTCGGCGCCGGCCTCGATGCGCCGGCGCAGGTCGCCGTCGGTGAAGATGCCCAGCGGCCGGCCGGCGGCGTCCACGACGGCTGCCGCGCCCAGGCCCTTGGCGCTCATCTCGCGCATCAGCGCGCTGAAGCCGGCCTCGGGGACCACGCGCGGCACGTCGGCGCCGGCGCGCATCACGTCGCGCACCAGCGTGAGCAGGCGCCGGCCCAGGGCCCCGCCCGGGTGCGAGCGGGCGAAGTCCTCGGGGCGAAAGCCGCGTGCGTCCAGCAGCGCCACGGCCAGCGCATCGCCCATGGCCAGCTGCGCCGTGGTGCTGGCCGTGGGCGCCAGATTGAGCGGACAGGCCTCGCGCGGCACGCTGCAGTCGAGCACCACGTCGGCGTGGCGCGCCAGGCTCGAACCCGGCCTGCCGGTCAGCGCCACCAGCGCCACGCCCTGGCGCTTGAGCACGGGCAGCAGGACGTTCAACTCGCTGCTCTCGCCGCTGTTGGACAGGGCCAGCACCAGGTCACCGGCGGTCACCATGCCCAGGTCGCCGTGGCTGGCCTCGGCGGGGTGCACGAAAAAGGCCGGCGTGCCGGTGGAGGCCAGCGTGGCGGCGATCTTGCGCCCCACGTGGCCGCTCTTGCCCATGCCCATGACGATGACGCGCCCGGGCGTGGCCAGCATGCGGCGCACGGCTTCGACGAAGGGCGCATCCAGGCGCTCGGCCAGACCCTGCAGGGCCTGCGCCTCGATGGCCAGGGTTTCGCGCGCCAGGGCCAGGACCCGCCCGTCGGCGGCTGCGGGCAGGCCCGCGGAAGGAGAAGACATGGCGGAAATTCTATCGGCGCCATCCCTTACGATGACTTTCATGTCCTCACTGGCCCTGACCCTGCTGTACCTGCTCGCCGCCGTGCTGGGTGTGGTGGCCTGCCGCAGCCTGCGCCTGCCACCCATGATGGGCTACCTGGCCGCGGGCATCCTGATCGGCCCACACGCGCTGGCGCTGACGCGCAACTCCGAGGGCGTGCGCCACCTGGGCGAGTTTGGCGTGGTGTTCCTGATGTTCACCATCGGGCTGGAGTTCAACCTGCCCAAGCTGCGCGCCATGCGCCGCCACGTCTTCGGCCTGGGGCTGGCGCAGGTGGCAAGCTCCATGCTGGTGTTCATGGCGCTGCTGCTGGCGCTGTCGCACTGGCTGGGCGGCGTCTGGCAGATGGGTTGGCAGTCGGCGCTGGCGCTGTCGGGCACGCTGGCCATGAGCAGCACGGCCATCGTCGCGCGCCTGCTGTCCGAGCGCGGCGAGCTCGAGAGCGAGCACGGCCGGCGCGTGCTGGGCATCCTGCTGTTCCAGGACCTGGCGGTGGTGCCGCTGCTGGTGCTGATCCCGGCGCTGGGCTCCTCGCCCGACCGGCTGCTGCTGGCGCTGGCGCTGGCGCTGCTCAAGGCCGCGCTGCTGGTGGGCGTGCTGCTGGTGGGCGGGCAGGGCGTCATGCGCTGGTGGCTGACGCTGGTGGCACGCAGGAAGAGCGACGAGCTGTTCATGCTCAACCTGCTGCTGGTCACCCTGGGCCTGGCCTGGCTGACCGATCTGGCCGGCCTGTCGCTGGCGCTGGGCGCCTTCATCGCCGGGGTGCTGGTCTCCGAGACCCAGTACCGCCACCAGGTGGGCATCGACATCCGCCCCTTCCACGACGTGCTGCTGGGCCTGTTCTTCATGACCGTGGGGATGATGCTGGACTGGCACATTCTGCTGGAGCACTGGGCGCTGGTGCTGTTCCTGCTGGTCGGGCCGCTGGCGATCAAGACCGGCCTGATCGTGGCCCTGGCGCGCCTGCAGGGGGCCACGGCCGGGGTGTCGCTGCGCACCGCGCTGTTCGTCGCGCAGGCGGGCGAGTTCGGCTTCGTGCTGCTGTCGCTCATGCAGACACACGCCCTCGTCGAGCCGGCGCTGCTCAACCCGGTGCTCGCGGCCATGGTGCTGTCCATGCTGGCCACGCCCTTCCTGGTGCAGCACAGCAACTTCATCATCATGAAGCTGGTGGCCAGCGACTGGATGCAGCAGTCGCTGCAGGTGACCACCATCGCGCGCCAGGCCATCAACACCAGCGGCCACGTGCTGATCTGCGGCTACGGGCGCAGCGGCCAGAACCTGGCGCGCATGCTCGAGCACGAGGGCATCGGCTACATGGCGCTGGACCTGGACCCCGACCGCGTGCGCCAGGCGGCCGCGGCCGGCAACTCGGTGGTCTTTGGCGACGCCACGCGGCTGCAGGCGCTGATGGCCGCCGGCCTGGCGCGCGCCGCCGCGGTGGTCATCACCCACCGCGACACGGCGGCCGCGCTCAAGGTGCTGGCCAACGCGCGCACGCATGCGCCGCAGGTCCCGGTGGTGGTGCGCACGCACGACGACACGCACCTGGACGCGCTGCGCGGCGCCGGCGCCACCGAAGTCGTGCCCGAGGCCATCGAAGGCTCGCTGATGCTGGCCGGCCACGCCCTGGCCCTGGTGGGCGTGCCTATGCGCCGGGTGATCCGCCTGGTGCGCGACCAGCGCGACGCGCGCTACCGGCTGCTGCGCGGTTACTTCCACGGCGCCGACGACGACACGGTCGCCGAGCGCGACCAGGAGCGCCTGGCCACCGTCACCCTGCCCCCGGGCGCCGCCACCATCGGCCAGGCGCCGGGGCAGCTGGCGCTGCGCGCCCTGGGCGCGCACCTGGTGGGCGTGCGCAGCGCCGACGGCCACAGCCGCCCGGCCGACGGCAGCGCGCCCCTGGCCGAAGGCGACACCCTGGTCCTGTCAGGCCACCCGACGGCCCTGGCGCTGGCCGAGGAGCAGCTGCTGCGCGGCTGATGCGTGGGTACACTCGCGCGCTGCCTGCGGACCGCCCTGCCCGCCCCTTCCCGTCTTTCTGGAACCCCGCCATGCCCGACCTGCGCGTCAACGACTACCTGCGCCAGCACATCCGCACCGTGCCCGACTGGCCGGCCCCGGGCGTGCAGTTTCGCGACATCACGCCGCTTTTGCAGAACCCCAAAGTCTTTCGCGTGCTGATCGACGCCTTCGTGCAGCGCTACATGGAGCGCGACCTGCGCCCGGACGTGGTCGCGGGGCTGGACGCGCGCGGTTTCATCATCGGCGCCGTGGTGGCCTACGAGCTGGGCGTGGGGTTCGTGCCGATCCGCAAGAAGGGCAAGCTGCCCTTCACCACGGTCGAGGAGACCTACGAGCTCGAGTACGGCAGCGCCACCGTGGAGCTGCACTCGGATGCGGTGCAGCCGGGCGACCGGGTGTTGCTGGTGGATGACCTGATCGCCACGGGGGGGACCATGATGGCGGGCAAGAAGCTGCTGGAGAAGCTGGGGGCGCGGGTGATGGAGGGGGCGGCCATCGTGGACTTGCCGGAGCTCAAGGGGTCGGAGCGGTTGAGGGAGAGTGGGTTGACGCTTTATACGCTGGTGGATTTTGCGGGGGGTTGAAATTTTTTTGTAGCTGCATTTCGTTGGCTGGTGCGGGGTTTGGGCTGGTTTTGTTGTTAGGTTTTTTTGGGCGTGGGGGCCGGGACTCGCCCCGGCGGGCGACCTACTTTTCTTGCCCGCGCAAGAA
>NZ_DAMCAM010000072.1:0-13518 GCF_032059615.1 Melaminivora sp.
ACAGGGTGACGGTTTGGCCCATCAGGGCTTCGGTCACGAGACCGCAGTAGTGGGAACGCATGGACATGGGTTTTGGGCTTCCTGCGCCTGCTTGCGCAGGACGCGACGGTGGGGATCGGTGACAGGCCGTGACCAAGAGGGGCGCTAGCGCGCAGTCTCGGCCGCGGCGAGAGGGTCGGGGGGCGCCACGACGCCCATCGAGACAATGTATTTGAGGGCGGCGTCGATGCTCATGTCCAGCTCCACGCAGTCGCTCCTGCGCATGAGCACGAAGTAGCCCCCGGTAGGGTTGGGCGTGGTGGGCACATAGACGCTCACGTATTCGTCGCGCAGGTAGGCCGCCACCTCGCCGCTGGGCTGGCCGGTGATGAAGCCCACCGTCCACACGCCCTCGCGCGGCCACTGCACCAGCACGGCGGTGCGAAAGGCGTTGCCGCTCTCGGAAAACAGCGTGTCAGACACCTGCTTGACGCTGGAGTAGATGGAGCGCACCACCGGGATGCGGCTGACCAGCGCGTCGCCCCACTGCACCAGCTTGCGCCCGGCGAAATTGCTGGCAAAGGCGCCCACGACCAGCAGGATGGTCAGCGTGAGCAGCACGCCGAAGCCCGGCAGGTGAAAGCCCAGCAGCCGGTCGGGCTGCCAGGCGCTGGGCAGGATGGCCAGGGTCTGGTCCAGCGTGCCGACGATCCAGGCCAGCACCCAGGCCGTGATCACGCCGGGCACCACGACCAGGAGCCCGGTGAACAGCCACTTGCGCAGCGCGGCCATAGGAGCGCCCTTTTGCATCGATTCAGCTATCAGAAGAGGCTGCAGCCGGCGTGGATGCTGGAGCTGATGCTTCTTTTTTCGTAGCACTGGGCGCGGCCACCTCTGCGGCGGGTGCCGCAGGCTTGCGGCCGCTGAAGTCGGTGGCGTACCAGCCCGTGCCCTTGAGCTGGAAGCCCGCGGCGGTCAGCTGCTTGGTGAAGGCCTCGGCGCCGCAGGCAGGGCAGCGGGTGAGCTGCGGGTCGGAGATTTTCTGCAGCACGTCCCTGGCATGGCCGCAGGAGCCGCACTGGTAAGCGTAAATAGGCATTGCAAAAGGCGCGCGGTTGTCGTGCAAAACCGGCGATTATAAATAGCGCCGGCCGAGGGCGTGACTCACAGGTCCAGCCCCGCCACCGGCTGGGCCGGCACGCGGGTATTGCGCACCCGCTGCGGCGCGAGCGACCCCGCGACCATGCCGAAGGCGGCCGCCAGCACGCCGGCGAGCTGCTGCGGAAAGGCCTCGCCCAGCGCCGGCACCGACATGAACAGCACCCAGGTGCCGATGCCCAGCACCACGGCGCTCAGTGCGCCCTGGGTGTTGGCGCGCTTCCAGTACAGGCCGAAGACCAGCGGCACGAAGGCGCCCACCAGCGGCACCTGGTAGGCGCCCGACACCAGCTCGAAGATGGGCGTGCCTTCCATCTTGATGGAGTAGATCAGCACGCAGATGGCGAACACGAAGACGCTGATGCGCATGATGCGCAGGTTCTCGTCGTCGCTGATGTAGGTGGGACGGAACTGGCGCCAGATGTTCTCGGTGAAGGTGACGGCCGGCGCCAGCAGCGTGGCCGAGGCGCAGGACTTGATGGCCGACAGCAGGGCGCCGAAGAATAGCACCTGCATGATGACCGGCATGCGCTCCATCACGAGCGTGGGCAGCACCTTCTGCGGGTCGTCGTCCAGCAGCGTGGCGGTCTGCTCGGGCATGATGATCAGCGCGCTGGCCACCAGGAACATGGGCACGAAGGCGAACAGGATGTAGGCACTGCCGCCGATGATGGTGCCGTGCGTGGCGGCCTTCTCCGTCTTGGCCGACATGACACGCTGGAACACGTCCTGCTGGGGGATCGAGCCCAGCATCATGGTGATGGCCGCGCCGAAAAAGAAGATGACCTCGTGCCAGGTCGGCTCGGGCCAGAAGCGGAACATGTCGCGGCTGGTCGCCAGGTCGATCACCTTGCCGGCACCGCCCGCCATGTCGGCAGCGAAGAACGAAAGCACCAGGAGGCCCACCACCAGCACGATCATCTGGATGAAGTCGGTCACCGCGACCGACCACATGCCGCCCCACAGCGTGTACACCAGGATGGAGGCCACGCCGATGGCCATGCCCCAGGGGATCGAGATCAGCCCGCCCGACAGCAGGTTGAACACCAGGCCGAGCGCCGTGACCTGCGCCGACACCCAGCCCAGGTAGCTGAGCATGATGATGAGCGAGCAGGCGATCTCGATGGTGCGCCCAAAGCGCTCGCGGTAGTAGTCGGAAATCGTCAGCAGCGACATGCGGTAGAGCCTGGCAGCGAAGAAGGCTCCCACCAGGATCAGGCACATGCCGGCGCCGAACGGGTCTTCCACCACGGCATTCAGGCCGCCCTTGATGAACTTGGCCGGCACGCCCAGCACGATCTCCGAGCCGAACCACGTGGCGAACGTGGTGGTGATGATCATGTACATGGGCAGGTGCCTGCCGGCGATGGCGAAGTCGGCCGTGTTCTGCACGCGCCGGGCGGCCCACAGGCCGATACCGATGGTGACAAACAGGTAAGCAATCACCATGAAGAGCAACACGGCGCAACTCCTGAGGAAAAAAGAAGGGCTGGGTGGAAGAGCGGAGAGGAAAAGTGAAGCGGCGGCGGGGCTCAGAAGAGCTGCACACGCACGACGAACTGCATGGCCAGCAGGCCCAGCACGAAGCCCAGCCCGCCATAGACCAGGCCCTGCAGCAGCCGGTTGGTGCGCCGCTGCTCGGCCAGGAGGGCCAGCAGCTGCTGCTCGCGCGCCTTATCGGGGCGCTTGCCCAGGTACTGGTGCAGCAGACGCGGCAGCTCGGGCAGGATCTTGGCGTAGCGCGGCGCCTCCAGGCGCAGCTCGCGCCACAGGCGCTGCGGGCCCAGCTGCTCGAGCATCCATTTTTCGAGGAAGGGCTTGGCCGTGCTCCACAGGTCCAGCTCCGGGTCGAGCTGGCGGCCCAGGCCCTCGATGTTGAGCAGCGTCTTTTGCAGGAGGACCAGCTGCGGCTGGATTTCCACCTGGAAGCGCCGCGAGGTCTGGAACAGGCGCAACAGCACCATGCCCAGCGAGATCTCTTTCAGCGGCCGGTCGAAGTAAGGCTCGCACACGGCGCGGATCGCCGCCTCCAGCTCGTTGACGCGGGTGGTGGGTGGCACCCAGCCGCTCTCGATGTGCAGCTCGGCCACGCGCTTGTAGTCCCGGCGGAAGAAGGCCGTGAAGTTCTGCGCCAGGTATTCCTTGTCGTACTCGGTCAGCGTGCCGACGATGCCGAAGTCCAGCGAGATGTAGCGCCCGAAGGTCTCGGGCTGCAGGCTGACCTGGATGTTGCCCGGGTGCATGTCGGCGTGAAAGAACCCGTCACGGAACACCTGGGTGAAAAAGATGGTGACACCGTCGCGGGCCAGCTTTTTGATGTCCACGCCCGCTTCCTGCAACCGCCCGACCTGGCTGATGGGCACGCCGTTCATGCGCTCCATGACCAGCACGTCGGGGTGGCAGAAGTCCCAGAAGATTTCCGGGATCAGCACCAAGTCCAGCCCTGCCATGTTGCGCCGCAGCTGCGCGGCGTTGGAGGCCTCGCGGATCAGGTCCAGCTCGTCGTTGAGATAGGTATCGAACTCGGCCACCACCTGGCGGGGCTTGAGGCGCTTGCCGTCGGCGGACAGGCGCTCGACCCAGCCGGCCATCACGCGCATGAGCGCCATGTCCTTGCGGATCACCGGCAGCATGCCCGGGCGCAGCACCTTGACCGCCACGTCGCGCAGGTTGCCGTAGCGGTCGCGGATGACGGCGAAGTGCACCTGGGCAATCGAGGCGCTGGCCACCGGCTCGCGCTCGAACGAGACGAACACCTCGTCGAGGGACCGGCGGAAGGCTCGCTCGATGGTGGCCACCGAGATGGCCGGGTCGAACGGCGGCACGCGGTCCTGCAGCAGCGCCAGCTCATCGGCGATGTCCGGCGGCATCAGGTCGCGCCGCGTAGACAGCACCTGGCCGAATTTCACGAAGATGGGGCCCAGGCTCTCCAGCGCCTGGCGCAGACGCACGCCGCGCGGCGCATCCAGCCGCCGCCCGAAAGTCAGCACGCGCGTGAAGGAATGCAGCCAGGGCCGGTTGAAGCCCGACAGCACCACCTCGTCGAGCCCGTGGCGCAACACCACCCGCAGGATGGTGAAGCCCCGCACGAGGCGGCTCATGGGGGCGAGCGGTCCACGCCGTGGGCACCCACGTCCGCGCCTTCAGGGGCTGCGCGCCCGCCGACGAAACGACGCAGCGTGGCCGCGGCGCGCTCGGCCACCGAGGCGATGGCCCGCGCCGGCGTGTCGCCGACGATGCGCGCCAGATCGTCCTCGACGTCCCAGCGCACGTTGTCCACGACCCAGTTGATGTCGGCGGCCAACTGCACGTCGCCCTCGATGCGGATGGTCGGGCGCTCGCCCGACAGGGCGCTGCGTGCCAGCGACAGCGGCGAGGTCTCGGAGACCTCCAGACGCAGGTCGGGCTGGGCCTCCTGCTCGGCCAGATCGAGCAGGCCGGCCGGGGTGATGGCCAGCGTCAGGAAGAAGCCGCGCCAGCGCACCTGCGCAGTGCGCCCGGCCTGGTGTGCCAGGCGGTCCATGGCCTCCCTCTCCTGCATCAGCACATGGTTGAGGAACAGCACGGCGCGGTGCTGCACCTCATGCACCAGCCAGGCGGGCGGCTGCGGACCAGACGCGATGCGTTCCATGAACCCGTCCAGAAAAGAAAAGGGGGACTGCTTTGACATAGTCCCCAATTATTCCCCGAAGTGGCGGCAGCGCTGTCGGCTTTTTGCCCGGCGCTGCCCCCGCCCCGTGATTACTGCAGTGCCTGCACGCCTGCGACCAGCCAGCCGCTCTTGCCATCCTTGGGCTTGGTCATGTTCCAGACCTCGCGGAAGGGGCTGGGGCCGGCCGAAAGCTCCTCGCGGATCATGCCGGAGAACTCGACGCTGGCCATGTAGCCGTCGCCCAGGTCCTCGATGCCCAGCAGCTGCGCCTCCAGCATGACCACATCGGTGTGGTTGGGCTCGGCGGCGCCCCGGTGCTGCTCGCGCTCGGCCAGCTGGGTGCGGATCTCGCCCAGCATGGCGTCCGTCATCATGGAACGCAGCGTGGCGATGTCCGAGCCGTCCCAGGCGGCCTGCAGCGTGGTGAAGTTGCGCTTGGCAGCGGTGAGAAAGCCCTCGACGTCGAAGCCCTCCGGGACCCCCCAGTTCTGCGAACCGCTCAGGGCAGAGCCGATCATGGAGCCACCCGCGGCCGCCGGCTGGGCCTGGAAGGCCGTGCCGTGGCGCTCCCAGGGCCGGGCCGAGGCGTCGTTGCCCACTTTCTCGGGGTTGTACTGGCGCGGCGCGGCCACCGCGGACGGTGCCGGCGCGGCGCCGCCCGCGCCCTGGAAGGCAAATGGCGAGGCATTGCCTGCTGCCGCCGTGCGGCGCGAGCGCATGACCATGCCGACCACGGCCATCACGACCAGTGCCAGCAACGCAAACATCAGGAACTGCGCGAAGCCCGCGCCCATGCCCAGCGAATTGGCCAGCCAGGCCAGGCCCAGGCCTGCCGCCAGACCGCCCAGCATGGCGCCCCAGGGCTTCTTGGGCGCGGCGGCCGCGGCGCCCGCGCCCGATGCCGCGGCGGGCGCGGACTGCGTGGCGTTGCTGGGTGCGGCATTCTGCGCCGGTGCGCCGGGGGCACGCGCGGGCGCCGCCTCGCGCTGCGTCACGTTGGACGACTGGCGCCCGAAGGATTTGCCGCCGCCCATGCGCTTGGCATCGGCATCCACATGGACCAGCAGCGCCAGCATCGCCACTGCCGCCACGGACCAGAGCTTCTTGTTCATGTCATCTCCCGAGATGGTTGTTTGCGCCCCGAGGCGCGTTCAGCACTTGATTCCAACATGCAGCGCCACGACGCCGCCAGTCATGTTGTGATAGTCCACATGCCCGAAGCCACTTTGCTTCATGAGGGATTTGAGTTCTTCCTGGCCCGGATGCATGCGGATGGACTCGGCCAGGTACTGGTAGCTGGCGGCGTCGCCCGCGACCATCTGGCCCAGGCGCGGCAGCACCTTGAAGGAATACCAGTCGTAGGCCCCGGACAGGGGCTTGGCGACCTTGGAAAACTCCAGCACCAGCAGCCGCCCGCGGGGCTTGAGCACCCGGCACATCTCGGCCAGCGCCTGGTCCTTGTGCGTCATGTTGCGCAGGCCGAAGGCCACGCTGACCAGGTCGAAATGGTTGTCCGGAAACGGCAGGTGCTCGGCATCGCACACCGCCGTGGGCAGCACCACGCCGGCGTTGATCAGGCGGTCGCGCCCGGTGCGCAACATGGCCTCGTTGATGTCGGTGTGCACCACGCAGCCGGTGCTGCCCACCTTCCGGGCAAACGCCCGCGCCAGGTCGCCCGTGCCGCCGGCGATGTCCAACACCCGATCGCCCTCGCGCAGGTTGGCCACCATCACGGTGTAGGCCTTCCAGGCGCGGTGCAGCCCTGCGGACATCAGGTCGTTCATCAGGTCGTAACGGGGTGCGACCGAGTCGAACACGCCGCGCACGCGGCGCGCCTTGTCGTGTTCGTCAACCGACTGGAAACCGAAGTGGGTGGTGGTCATGGCGCGATGCTAGGGGAGTGCCTGCGGCCGCGTACAGGGACAACCCCGCACCGGCCTGGGGCATGTGTGGTTAATGGGACAAAGCAGGGACAGGGAAGATGGCGGGCGCGGGCGCGTTTTCAATGGCCGCCGCAGCCGTGGCCGCCCGCGGCGCGTCCGGCCATGGGCGCGTCGCGGTCCACCCCCGCCTCGGCCAGGCGCTCCTCGTAGGCGCGCCACAGCTGCTCCTGGTCGCGGCCCAGCTCATAGAGATAGGCCCAGGTGTAGAGGCCGCTGTCGTGCCCGTCCGAGAAGGTCGGGCGCAGCGCGTAGTGGCCCACGGGCTCGATCTGCACCAGCGTGACGTGGCGCTTGCCCGTCTGCAGCACCTCCTGGCCCGCGCCGTGGCCCTGCACTTCGGCTGAAGGGGAATGGATGCGCAGCAGCTCGAACGGAATGCGAAAGCGGGCGCCATCGGAGAACGCCACCTCCAGCGTGCGCGACTGCTCATGCACGGTGATGGCTTCGGGGGTGGGTTGCGTGTCGCCTGCTTGGGCCATGGTTCACCTCGTTCGGTTTTCAGTCAAATCGGGCGCAAGCCATTGATCCGCTTTGACTGTCAGCTATCAAAATTGTTAACAAGCCGCCTGCTGCCAGTCGTCCAGTCGCTCGCGCAGCGCCTCGTGCAGGGCCGGCAGGCGCATGGCCACTTCGGCCTCCTGCTCGGGCACGCGCGCGCGCTGCGGCGCAGCCCAGATGGGCGCCGGCCAGTGGCTGTCCCCGTCGTGGCGCGCGACGACGTGCCAGTGCAGGTGCGGCACCACGTTGCCCAGGCTGGCCAGATTGATCTTGGCCGGCTGCAACTGCGCGCGCAGCACCTGCTCGACCAGCACCAGCGCCTGCAGGCAGTGCGCGCGCTCTTCTTCGGTCAAGTCCGAGAACTCGGCCACATGCGCGTTCCAGACCACGCGGTAGAACGCCGGGAAGCCCGGCTCATCGGCGTGGATGACGCGCAGGCGCGCGCCGCGCCAGACCAGCACGCCGCCGTCGGTGGCGCACAGGGGACAGGGCGGGTGCTGCGTCACACCAGCACGCGCTCGATGCCGCCGGCGTTGGCCCGGGCCACGTATTCGGGCAACCAGTGCTCGCCCAGGATCTGGCGTGCCATCTCGACCACGATGTAGTCGGCTTCCAGCAGGCCGGTGGACAGATCCTGCTGGTAGCGCGAGACCCCCTGCAGGCAGCTCGGGCAGCTGGTCAGGATCTTGATGTTGCCGGTCGCCTCCACGGCGCCGCTGGCGCGCAGCTGGGCCTCGCCCTTCCTGATCTCCTCGGTCTTACGAAAGCGCACCTGGGTGGCGATGTCGGGCCGGGTCACGCCCAACGTGCCCGACTCGCCGCAGCAGCGATCGCTCTTGACGACCTTGTCGCCCACCAGCGCGCGCACGGTCTGCATCGAGTCGCCCTGCTTCATGGGGTTGTGGCAGGGCTCGTGATACAGATAGCCGCCCTGGCCCGCGGGCAGCGCGATGCCCTTTTCCAGCAGGAATTCGTGGATGTCGATCATCCGGCTGCCGGGGAAGATCTTGTCGAACTGGTAGCCCTGCAGCTGGTCGTAGCAGGTGCCGCACGAGACCACCACCGTCTTGATGTCCAGGTAGTTCAGCGTGGTGGCCACGCGGTGGAACAGCACCCGGTTGTCGGTGATCATCTTCTCGGCCTTGTCGAACTGGCCGCTGCCACGCTGCGGATAGCCGCAGCACAGGTAGCCCGGCGGCAGCACCGTCTGCACGCCGGCATGCCACAGCATGGCCTGGGTGGCTAGACCGACCTGCGAAAACAGCCGCTCGGAGCCGCAGCCCGGGAAGTAAAACACCGCCTCGCTGTCCGCCCGCGTCCCGGGGTTGCGGATGATGGGCACGTAGTCCTTGTCCTGGATGTCGAGCAGCGCCCGCGCCGTCTTCGTCGGCAGCCCGCCGGGCAGCTTCTTGTTGACGAAGTGGATCACCTGTTCCTTGATCGGCGCCGTGCCCACGGTGGCGGGCGGGCGCGCGGTCTGGCGGCGCGCGACGCCGCGCAGCGCATCCACCGCCACGCGCTGGGCCTTGAAGCCGACGTTGACCATGCCCGCGCGCAGCACGCCGATGGTGCGCGGGTCGGTGGCGTTGAGCATGGCCATGGCCAGCTTGTTGCCGGGCCGGAAGCTCTTCTTGTCCATCTTGCGCAGCAGGTTGCGCATGTTCATGGTCACGTCGCCGAAGTCGATCTTGACCGGGCAGGGGTTGTAGCAGCGGTGGCAGACGGTGCAGTGGTCGGCCACGTCCTCGAACTCCTGCCAATGGTGGCTGGAGATGCCGCGGCGCGTCTGCTCCTCGTACAGAAAGGCCTCGGCCAGCAGCGAGGTCGCCAGGATCTTGTTGCGCGGCGAATAGAGCAAATTGGCGCGCGGCACGTGCGTGGAGCACACGGGCTTGCACTTGCCGCAGCGCAGGCAGTCCTTGACGCTGGCGACGATGGCGCCGATGTCGCTCTGGCGCATGATGAGCGACTCATAACCCATCAGGCCAAAACTCGGCGTGTAGGCGTTGGTCAGGTCGGCGTAGCGCAGCGAGGCGCGCGTGCCATTTTTGGCTTTTTCGCCGTTTTGCCCAGGCTGGCTGCGGGCCAGCTGCTCTTGATTACGTAGCAACTTGCCCCAGTTGAAGTGGCCGTGGGGGTCCACGCGCTGCTTGTACTCGGCAAAGGGCGCCAGCTCTTCGTCGGTCAGGAACTCCAGCTTGGTGATGCCGATGCCGTGCTCGCCCGAAATCACGCCGCCCAGGGACCGCGCCAGCACCATGATGCGCGCCACCGCCTCGTGCGCGGTCTGCAGCATGGCGTAGTCGTCGCTGTTGACGGGGATGTTGGTGTGCACGTTGCCGTCGCCCGCGTGCATGTGCAGGGCCACCCACACGCGGCCCTTGAGCACGCGCTGGTGGATGGCGGCCACCTCGTCGAGGATGGGCTGGCAGGCGGCGCCGGCGAACAGGGCCGCCAGGGGTTTCCTGATCTGCGCCTTCCAGCTCGCGCGCAGCGTGTGGTCCTGCAGCTGGGGAAACAGCACGCCCACGTTGTCCAGCCAGTCCTGCCACAGGGCGCGCACCTCGGCCAGCAGCGCACGCGCCTGGGCCACCCGGTCGCCCAGCAGCACGGACGCCGGGATGCCCTGGGCATCGTCCTGCTTGCCCAGGGGCAGGCGCTCCTGGGCGAAAAATTCCAGCAGCGCGTCGCACAGCGCCAGCTTGTTGCGCAGGCTCAGCTCGATGTTGATGCGCTCGATGCCGTCGGTGTACTCGGCCATGCGCGGCAGCGGAATCACCACGTCCTCGTTGATCTTGAAGGCGTTGGTGTGGCGCGAAATGGCCGCCGTGCGCTTGCGATCGAGCCAGAACTTCTTGCGCGCCTCGGGGCTCACCGCCGTAAAGCCCTCGCCCGAGCGCGAGTTGGCGATGCGCACCACCTCGGCGGCGGCGCGCGCCACGGCATCCGGGTCGTCGCCCACCAGGTCGCCGATCAGCACCATCTTGGGCAGGCGGCCGGCGCCCTTCTTCGATTTGGTGGCGTAGCCCACGGCCTTCAGGTAGCGGTCGTCCAGGTGCTCCAGGCCCGCCAGCAGCACGCCCGAGCGCTCGGCCTCGGCGAACATGAAGTCCTTGATCTCGACGATGCTGGGCACGGCGTCGCGCGCATTGCCGAAAAATTCCAGGCACACGGTGCGCGTGTGCTCGGGCATGCGGTGCACGATCCAGCGCGCGCTGGTGATCAGGCCGTCCGTGCCCTCCTTCTGCACGCCCGGCAGGCCCGAGAGGAACTTGTCGGTCACGTCCTTGCCCAGGCCCTCCTTGCGGAACGTCCTGCCCGGGATGTCCAGCCGCTCGGTGCGCGCCAGGGTTGTGCCGTCGGCCTCGAAGTACTGCAGCTCGAAGCTGGCGACCTCTGCGTCGTGGATCTTGCCCAGGTTGTGTCCGATGCGCGTGACCTCCAGCCACAGCCCATCGGGCGTGACCATGCGCCAGCTCGCCAGGTTGTCGAGCGCCGTGCCCCACAGCACGGCCTTCTTGCCGCCGGCGTTCATGGCAATGTTGCCGCCGATGCAGCTCGCCTCGATCGAGGTCGGGTCCACGGCGAAGACGTAGCCGGCGGCCTCGGCCGCGTCGGCCACGCGCTGGGTGACCACGCCGGCCTCGCTCCAGACCGTGGGCACGGGCGCCTGCAGGCCGGGCAGCTGCACCAGCTCCACCGCGCTCATGGCTTCGAGCTTTTCGGTGTTGATGACGGCGCTGCGCCAGGTGAGCGGAATGGCCCCGCCGGTGTAGCCCGTGCCGCCGCCGCGCGGGATGATGGTCAGCTCCAGCGCGATGCACTCGCGCACCAGGGCGGCCATCTGGCTCTCGGTGTCGGGCGTGAGCACGACGAAGGGAAACTCCACGCGCCAGTCGGTCGCGTCGGTCACGTGCGAGACGCGCGACAGGCCGTCGAACTTGATGTTGTCCTTGTGGGTGTGCGGCGCCAGGCGCCTGTGCACCTCGCGGCGCAGGGCGGCCGCCTCGACCAGGGTGGCGTCGAACTGGGCGATGGCGCGGCGCGCCGCCTCCACCAGCTGGCCCACGCGGCGGTCGCGCTCGGCGTCCTCGTGCGGCAGGCGGCGCTTGTCGATCTCGGCCATGCGGTGCTGCATGGCGTCCACCAGCAGCTTGCGGCGCGCGGGGTTGTGCAGCAGGTCGTCCTGCAGATAGGGGTTGCGCTGCACGGCCCAGATGTCGCCCAGCACCTCGTAGAGCATGCGCGCCGAGCGGCCCGTGCGGCGCTCGCGGCGCAGCTGGTCGAGCACGGCCCAGGCGGGCTCGCCCAGCAGGCGGATGACGATCTCGCGGTCGGAGAACGAGGTGTAGTTGTAGGGAATCTCGCGCAGCCGCGCAGGTTCGGTGGCTTGCGCGCCTTCGAGGGCCGCCAGCGCAATCGGAGCATTCATGGAATCAACCTGGATCGGGCGCTGCTGGCCCTCGTGGCTCGGGGGCTGGGCATTTTAAGCGAGGGCCGGGTTTTCACCCGCCCCCGCAGGGGCCGGCCCGGCTCAGAACAGCACGCGCGTGCGCAGCGTGCCGGGCACCTGGGCGAGCTTTTCCAGCGCCAGGTCGGACGAGCGCGCGTCCAGGTCGATGACCACGTAGCCCACGTCCTCGCGCGTCTGCAGGTACTGCGCGGCGATGTTGATGTCGTTGTCCGACAGGATGCGGTTGATCTGCGAGAGCACGCCCGGCACGTTCTGGTGGATGTGCAGCAGGCGGTGCTTGCCGCCCTGCTCGGGCAGGGCCACCTCGGGGAAGTTCACGGCCGAGGTGCTGGTGCCGTTGTCGCTGTAGCGGATCAGCTTGTGCGCCACCTCCAGGCCGATGTTGGCCTGCGCCTCGACGGTCGAGCCACCGATGTGCGGGGTCAGGATGACGTTGTCCAGGCCGCGCAGGGGCGAGACGAACTCGTCCTTGTTGCTCTTGGGCTCCTTGGGGAAGACGTCGATGGCGGCGCCGGCCAGGTGGCGGCTCTTGAGCGCCTCGGCCAGCGGCTCGATCTCCACCACCGTGCCGCGCGAGGCGTTGATCAGGATGGCGCCCGGCTTCATGGCGGCGATCTGGGCCGCGCCCATCATCCACTGCGTGGACGGCAGCTCGGGCACGTGCAGGCTGACGATGTCGGCCTCGGCCAGCAGCGCGGCCAGCGAGGGCGACTGGTGCGCATTGCCCAGGGGCAGCTTGGCCACCACATCGTGGAAGATGACGCGCATGCCCAGACTCTCGGCCAGCACCGACAGCTGCGAGCCGATGGCGCCATAGCCGACGATGCCCAGCGTCTTGCCGCGCGCCTCGAACGCGCCGTCGGCGCTCTTGAGCCAGCCGCCGCGGTGGGCCACCGCGTTTTTCTCGGCGATGCCACGCAGCAGCAGGATGGCCTCGGCCAGCACCAGCTCGGCCACCGAGCGGGTGTTGGAATACGGCGCGTTGAAGACGGCGATGCCGCGCGCGCGCGCGGCGGCCAGGTCGATCTGGTTGGTGCCGATGCAGAACGCGCCGATGGCCACCAGCTTGGGCGCGGCGGCCAGCACCTCGGCGGTGAGCTGGGTGCGCGAGCGGATGCCCACGAAGTGCGCGTCGGCGAGCGCCGCGCGCAGCTCCTGCCCTTCCAGCGCGCCGGCCAGGCGCTGCACGTTGGTGTAGCCGGCGGCGGCCAGCGCCTCCACGGCGCAGGCATGGATGCCTTCGAGCAGCACGAACTTGATCTTGCTTTTGTCCAGGGAGGTCTTGGGCATGGCGTCTGGGTGTGGATGGTGAAGACGGGATGCATCATTGTGCAGCGCACAAATCCCTGCTTGGGCACGGGCGATTGCCCGGCAGGCCCGCGCGGCAAAGGGACAAAGTCCCGCATTTGTCAGGAAAGCGTAATGCAGGTGTCACAATTTGCGCCTTTGCGCTGACGGGTTATTCCCGTTGTCGCCCCCACCGGGCCGTGCGACAACGCCATCATCCTGTCACAGGGCGGCGCCACCATGGCGCTTTTGCCCCTTGTCCATCCCAAAGAGGAGTACTCAACCCATGCAAATCAAACCTCTGGCGCTGGCCGCCTCCCTGCTCGCTGCCAGCCTGGGCGCCCAGGCGCAGACCGAGATCCAGTGGTGGCACTCGATGACCGCCGTGAACAACGAGTGGGTCAACGACCTGGCCAAGCAGTTCAACGAGAGCCAGAAGGAATACAAGGTCGTGCCCACGTTCAAGGGCGTGTATGACGAGAGCATGACGGCCGCCATCGCCGCCTTCCGCTCGGGCAACGCGCCGC